>NZ_JALCYX010000010.1:0-53694 GCF_022690695.1 Anaeromyxobacter sp. SG17 | reverse complement strand
GGGTCTCCCCCCCCCCCCCGCCGGGGCGCCGCCGCGGACGCGGCGAAGCCGCTCGCGGCGGCGCACGGGACCCGGCGCGCAGGGGTGGGGCCCCGACGAGCTCCGCTCGGCGGGGCGGGGGCGCAGCCCCCGTATTTCTAGAAGCGGACGCTCACCGACCCGAACAGCCCGAGGTCGTTGCGCGCAGTCTGGTCGATGGTCGCGGAGGCGAGGCCGTCGAACGCCGTCACGTAGTCACGCGCGGTGAGCCCGAGCCCGAAGGCCCCGTGCTCGACGTTCGCGCCGGCGGAGACGTAGCCCGCGAAGTCGGTCTCGGAGTCCACGTCGAGATCGCGGAAGCTGTAGGTGCGCGCGCCGGCGCCGATCCCCACGAACGGCTTCAGCGTCCAGCCCTGCGCGAGCGCCACCGGGTACTGTCCCTGGACGCCGAGGTCGTACTGGAAGAGGTCGAGGTGCTCGCCGAGCGCCTTCACCTGCGTGGGCGACCATCCGACCGCGCCGACGATCGCGACGTAGGGATGCACCTCGTAGCTGAGGGTGAGGCCGGTGAGCACGGAGTCGTCGAGGAGATCGCGCTGGTCGCCGGTCCCGACGAACGCTCCGACGAACGGCGCGATGCTGAGCTTCCGTGAAGGATCTTCGGCGCGCGCGGAGGTCGACGCGAAGGCGATGACGGCGGCGGTGATGACGAGCAGCTTCTTCATCTTGTGTTCCTCGTGAAGTGAATTGAGACGACGCGCAGCCGGTGCTGCAAGGCCCGCGCCCGGCGCGGCGCTGCGCGCGCGGCGGCGAAACGCCGGGAGGATCGGCGCGGGCGGCCGGCGCGAGCGCGCGCCACGCGTCGGGAACGGCGACAGTCGCGAGCGAGCCGCCGTCGGAACTCCGCACACCGGCCGCGGCCGCGCTCACAGATCGAACGCGGCGGAGAGGCCGGCGAACGCGATGAGGCCCAGCGACGGGCTCGGCACGTCCACCGCGCTGCCGTCCGGACGCTCGTGTCGGGTGAACCGCGCCAGGGCGACCGCGACGACGGGGCCCAGCGTCGAGCGTGCGCCGAAGCGCCGGTCGAAGCCGAGCCGCAGCCGCAGGACCTCGTGGCCGTCGAACGACTCGGTCCCGCCTTCCCGCTCCACCCCGTGGCGGCGAAGGGCCACGCCGAGCGCGATCCACGGATCCCAGCGCTCGTCCGGCGCGACGTGGAGCTCCGCCTGCGCTCCCCCCGCGATGCTCCAGACCTTGGCGCTCGCCGGCGGCTCACCGCCGCGCGCGTACAGCCCTCCCGTGCCGAACACGCCGAGCGCAAACGCCGCCACCGGCCGCCAGGCCACGGCGAGCTCGAGCGCCGCGCCCGGCCCGCCGTAGTCGCCGAGCGACGGCAGCGCGTAGCCGATCTCGCCGAAGGCCTGCTCGTAGCCGGACGAGAGCCTGACCTCCAGGGCCGCATCCTGCGCGCGCCGTGGTCCGTCCTGCGCCCCGGCCCGGAGCGCGGACCCGGCGATGGCGGCCGCGACGAGCGCGCGGGTCGCGCCGGTCATCGACGGCCTGCTCGCGGTCGAGGGCGGCCGGCGCCGCGGCGCGGGGGTCGCCCGGCGCTCACTCCCCCGCGGACCGGGGCGAGCCGCTCGCGCGGGGGCTGGCGGGATGGACTCGCGCGGTGGTCGCGGTCACCGGGACCGCGGCCGGCGCGTCCTCCGCGGGCGTGCCCGCCGGGGCCGCCGCGCTCCGGTACTCGGCCCCGATGAGCGAAACCCCCAGCAGCGACGCCGCGAGCCCGAGCCTCTTCATGAACGCGCTCCCTTCCGTGGTCATCCAAGGGTGGCGCCGCGCGGGCGCGCCGCCGCAGGGAGCGTCCCTGGGCTCGGTCCGCCGGCGGCGCGGCACCCGCGCAGGCGCCACGCGAGCGTGCCTTTACATGCCTCGTGCCACGGCGCGAGTCGCAGGCCTGCACGGCTCGGCAGGCGCGGCGCGCAGGCGGGCTGCCGGGTTCGCGGACAGGTTCCGGCGCGAGATCGTCCGCGTTCCCGGCAGCGTGGCAACGGAGCCGGACCCACGGCATGATGGCGGCCCATGCTCGACCCCGCTCGCGGCTCAGGCCCGGATCTTGCGACTCCACGAGGAGTCATGCCGGAGCGATTGGACGCCGCGCGCTGGAGGCGCGTCATCGCCGCCAACGTCGAGTGCCGCTGGAAGCGCACGCGGTGGTTCCTGTTCGCCGGCTTCTACGCGGTCTGGCTGGCGTTCTGCGCCGCGCTCGCCGCGACCGGGTACCCCCCCTGGCGCGTCGCCGTGCTGGCAGGGATCCTCGGCGCGCTGCTCCTCTCCCACGTGGCGCGGGCGCTCAGCGAGCGCGTCGCGAACGCCTGCGAGGGCGACGAGCGCCAGCCGTTCGCGTTCATCGTCATCGCCATCGCGACGACGGGCGGGTTGCACAGCCCGGTCCTCATCGCCCTCATGGGCGCGGTGTCGCAGTTCACGATCCGGCGCGGGATCTGCCGGGCCACGCTCGCCGCGCTCACGGCGCTCGTGGTGCTCGTCGCCGCCATGTTCGCCGTCCCGCAGGCCTGGCTGGGCCCGGTCATCCCGGATCCGCTCTACAGCCTCTCCGCGCTCGGCTTCCTCCTCGTGTCGGTGGTGCTGCACACCGACTACATGTCGCTCCTCGCGCGCACCGTCGAGTCGACCTTCGGCCAGATCTTCCGCTCCCGCGAGGAGATCGCCGCGCAGGCGCTGGCGCGCGCCCGCGAGCTGGAGCTCCTGAGCTCGAAGCTCTCGCACGAGCTCAGGAACCCGCTCGGCGCGATCAAGGCGCTCGTCCAGCTCTCGGCCCGCGAGGCGAACGAGCCCGAGATCCGGGAGCGGCTCCAGGTGGTGGAGGGCGAGGTCGAGCGGATCCAGAAGATCCTCCAGGAGTACCTGTCCTTCTCGCGTCCGCTCGACACCCTGCGCCCCGAGCCCGTCGCGCTCGGCGCCGTCGCGGACGAGGCCCTGGCCGTGCTGGAGGCGCGCGCCGAGAGCGCCGGGGTGTCGCTCCGCCGGCAGGGCGACGCGGAGCTCGTGGCCGATCCGCGACGCCTGAAGGAGGCGCTCCTGAACCTCGTCGCGAACGCGATCGAGGCGACCCCGCGGAAGGGCCGCGTCGAGATCGAGATCGGAGAGCGAGACGGCCAGGTCCGCGTGGAGGTGAGCGACACGGGCCGGGGCATGCCGCCGGAGGTGCTCGACCGCGTCGGCACTCCGTTCTTCACCACGCGCGAGGAGGGGACGGGGCTCGGCGTGCTCCTCGCCCGCGGCGTGTTCGTGCAGCACGGCGGCGCGCTCGAGTACCGGAGCGTGCCGGGCCAGGGCACGGTCGCGAGCGCGTCCCTGCCGCGCGAACCCACGGTGAGGTGCGTCGATGCCCCGCTTGCTGCTCGTGGATGACGATCCGCCCGTCCTGTACGCGCTGAAGGAGCTGGTCCGCTCGCTCGGCCACGAGCCGGTGCTCGCCCGCTCCGGGAAGGAGGCGCTCGAGCGGCTCGAGGGCGTGGACGCTGTGGTCACCGACTACGCGATGCCCGAGATGGACGGGCTCGCGCTGGTCCACGCCATCCACGAGCAGGACGAGGCGCTCCCCGTCGTGCTCCTCACGGCCCAGGGCTCGGAGCGCGTGGCGGTGCGGGCCATGAAGGCCGGCGCCTACGAGTACGTCACGAAGCCCTACGACATCGAGGAGATGTCGCTCGTGATCGACCGCGCCCTCGAGGCGCGCGCGCTCCGCACCCAGAACCGGCGGCTCGCCGCGGAGAAGGCCATCGGGCGGAGCCTCGTCGCGGACACGCCGGCGATGCGCCGCCTGCTCGACGCGGTGAGCCGGCTCGCGCCCAAGGACATCACCGTGCTCGTCCGCGGCGAGACGGGCACCGGGAAGGAGCTCGTCGCCTCGCTGCTCCACGCCGAGAGCCGGCGCGCGGCCGGACCGCTCGTGCGCTTCAACTGCGCGGCGATCCCCGCCGAGCTCGCCGAGGCCGAGCTGTTCGGTCACGCGCGCGGCGCCTTCACCGGCGCGGCGCAGGCCCGGCGCGGCTTCTTCGCCCAGGCCGACGGCGGGACGCTCGTCCTCGACGAGGTGGGCGAGCTGCCGCTGCCGCTCCAGGCGAAGCTCCTGCGGGCGCTGCAGGAGGGCGAGATCCAGCCGGTGGGCGCCGGCCGGGTGGAGAAGGTGGACGTGCGCGTCGTCGCGTGCACGAACCGGGACCTCGAGTCCGAGGTCCGCGCCGGGCGCTTTCGCGAGGACCTCTTCTACCGGCTGGCCGTCGTCGAGCTCGTGGTGCCGCCGCTCCGCGACCACCGGGACGACATCCCGGCGCTCGCGGCCGAGTTCGCGCGCCGGTACGCGGAGCGGTTCGGCATGGAGGACGTGCGGCTCTCGCCCGCGCTCCTCGCCGCCCTGCGGAGCGCAGACTGGCCCGGCAACGTGCGGCAGCTCGAGAACGCCGTCGCACGCATGGTCGCGCTCGGCTCGAGCGGGGAGCTCGGTCCGGAGGCGTTCGGCCGACCGCCCGCGGCCGCTCCGGAGGAGCCCGGGGCGGAGTCGCCGCCGGAGGGCACCCTCTCGCTCCGGGAGCACCTCGACGCGGTCGAGCGCAGCCTCATCGTGAAGGCCCTCGCCGCGACCGGAGGAAACCAGTCCGAGGCCGCGCGGCGCCTCGGCCTGAGCCGCTCCGCGTTCATCGACCGGCTGAAGAAGTACGGCTTCGCCTGACGCGCCTCGCACCGCATCCCGCCCGGGACGGGCCCGCTCGCGAAGGGTCACTGGACGGTCCTCACTACGCTAGGATGAAGGTCGCCCGCGCTGCCGCGGCGCCCGAGTCGCTCATGCGCACCCCGCTCCTCGTCCTCTTCGCCCTCTTCGCTGCGGCGTGCGCCGCGGACCAGGAGCGCCGCGCCTCCGCGTCCGACGGTGCGGTCGTCCTGTGCGATCGCGCCGCCTGCGGGCCCGCCCTCGGCATGCCGAACTGGATCTGCGCCGACGGGAGCACGGGCGGGCCCACGGGCCGCTGCGTCGAGCACGCGGGCGGCCAGTGCGGCTGGGAGATCCACGAGTGCCCCTCGCAGGTGCGCTGCGGCCCCGAGAGCGGGCGCGCGTGCTCCGGGGAGTTCGTCTGCGTGGACCTGCCCGGCGACGGCTGCACCTTTCCGACCGACGCGGGCTGCGACGGCGTCTGCGTCGCGCCCGTCTTCTGCGGCGGGGTCGCCGGGCTTCCGTGCCCCGACGGCCGCGCCTGCGTCGACGATCCGCGCGACGACTGCGCGCCGCCGAGCGGCGCGGACTGCGGCGGGCTCTGCGCGCCGTAGCCGGCTTTCGCGAGGCCGGAAGCGGCCCACGATGGTTCCCGGGCGGTTCCTGCGCTCGCCTCCGGCCTTCCGCGCCGCCGCGGATCGGCCGATACTGGGCGTGCGGAGGCGCCGATGACGATCACGATCCGTCACCTCGAGCCCGGGGACTACGGCCCGATCATCCGGGTGCTGAACGACTGGTGGGGCGGAAGGCGCATGGCGGACATGCTCCCGCGGCTCTTCTTCGTCCACTTCCGGCCGACGAGCTTCGCGGCCGAGGCGGACGGGAAGCTCTGCGGCTTCCTGGCCGGCTTCCAGTCGCAGACCTCCCCCGAGCAGGCGTACATCCACTTCGTGGGCGTCGACCCTGTCTTCCGCGCCGCCGGCGTGGGCCGCACGCTCTACGAGCGGTTCTTCGAGACGGTCCGCGCGCTCGGGGTGACCGAGGTGCAGGGGGTCACCTCGCCCTTGAACGAAGGGTCGCTCGCGTTCCACGCCGCGATGGGGTTCGAGCTCCTCCGGGGCGACGGCGGGGTGGGGCACTCGCCCGACTACGACGGCCCGGGCGAGCCGCGCGTGCGGTTGCGCAAGAGAATCTGAGGGCCGCGCTGCGGGGGCGGGCGACGCGCGCCTCCCGCGGACCGCTCAGGGACGCACGACGCGTCCCATGAACACGAGCGCGCCGGTGGCGTGGTCGCGGATGGCGAACACGAAAGGTCGGTCGATCGCGACCGTTCGCGTGACCGGCGCGCTCGTCGGTCCGACGATGACCGCCGTCGCCGCGGCCGCCTCGGTGCCCGCCTCGTTCACCTTCACGAACGCCTGGTGGACGACGTCCGAGACGCGCAGGCCCACCTCGGTCGACATGCGCGAGAAGTCCGCCTGGTCGCCGAACGCGACGCCGAGCCCGAGCGCGGTGAGCGGCGGCTTCAGCTGCAGGGAGCTTCGCACCTCGAACCGCGGGAGCGTGAGCGCGAGGTGCTCGTCCCGGAGCGCGGCGAGGTACGCCTCGAGCCGCGCCGGCGTGAGCTGCTCCTCGAGCGCCGCGAGCCCGCCCGCGGGCGGGACGAGGAGCAGCATCGAGAGCTCGCCGCCGTCGTAGGGGAGCTCCACCACCTCCACGCCCGCCACCTGCGCGGCCCGGGTGGGCAGGTCGCCGCTCGCCATCGTGGGCACGAGGAGCCGCGAGCCGTCGAGGAGCGTGAACTCGCGGTCGCGGGTGAGGGCGGGGTCGAACTTCTTGGCCCAGGCCGCGTTGAAGTAGATCGCGTTCACCAGCACGGCCACGGTGTCTGTGTCGATCGTCCCGACCGGCAAGAGGTCGGGGATGCGGTCCTCGGTCTCCTCCGCCACCCACGCGTTGATCGCCTCGCGGGCGGGCTCCGGCGCGCTCCCGAAGTCGAGGAGTCGCACGTCCGCGCCGTACTCCCCGGCGAGCGTGTCGAGGAACGGTTGCTCGAAGGTGAAGCCCTTCCGCGCGAAGAGCTGGTTCACGAGCCGCAGCCGGAAGGGCTGACCGTCGGCGCCGGACGCGTTCTCGCCGCGAGAACGGAGCTGCCGGTCGAGGTCGTTCATCGCCCGGTGGTAGCGAGGCTCCGGGATCGAGACGTGGAGGGTCTGCTCGAACGCGGCGGCGGTCGCGCCGGAACCGCCCGGGTAGGTCATCGAGAGCGCGAAGGTGATGCTCTGCGGGGAGAAGAACAGGTTCTCCTGCGCCTCGGACGCGAGCACGCGGTACAGGTCGAGCGCGAGCGCTCCGTTGCTCCCCACCGCGGCGGCGAGATCGGCCGGTGGAGCGGAAGCGGTCACCCGCGCCTCGGTGGAGCCGATCCGGTCGCCGGGCGCCGAGGGCGCTGGCGTCGGGCTCGATCCGCCGCCGCAGGCGCTCGAGAGCGTGAGCGCGGTGACCGCCAGCAAGGCAGCGCGGGAGAGCGTCATGGAGGTACCTCCGCGCCGCAGCGTAGCAGCGCGGACGGGCGATTTCACGCCTTGTGCGCGGGGTGACCCCTCCGAACGGCGCTCACGCGGGCCGGCGAGGCCCCTCCTCGGAGCCGGGGCCGCGCCATGGGGACAGGCGCGGGAGCCAGCGCGGCACCGCGCGGGCGTAGACGGGCCACTCGGCGGGGAAGCTGCGCGCGAGGACCGGCTCCTCTCCGAGGACGACGCGCACGTGGAAGACGAGCGCCAGGACGAAGGCGTAGGCGAGGGTCGAGGGCGAGCCCCTCCACGCGGCGATCCCCGTCACCAGTGTGAGCACCGAGAGGTACATGGGGTTCCGCGCGAACCGGTACATCCCGACCACGACGAGCTTCGTCGGAGGCGACCATGGCGCGAGCGTGCCCTTGCCGATGGCGTAGAAGTCCCGCACGCACCAGAACAGGCCGGCGAGCCCGGCGAAGGCAAGCAGGAGGCCGGCGGAGTGATCGGAGCCGCGCGCGCCGTCCCTGTGCGCGATCCAGAGCGGGATCGCGACGCCGACCACCGCCGGCATCGCCAGGAACGCGAGCACCGCGCGCGCGAACATCGTCTCTCCCCCTCTCCGACGGAACGCCGGGAAGCCGTCCGCGCCGTCACGCGGCGACGTCCTCACCTGCGCGCGGAGCTCGCGGGGCGCGCGTCCGCTGCGAGCCGCCGCCGCAGCGCCTTCGCCTGGGCGAGCAGAGGCAGGTCGCCATCCGCGCCGTGCAGCAGCGCGAGGAGGTGATCGAGACACTCCCGCGCGCTCGTGCGCTGGCCGAGCCGGTCGAGCGCCACCGCCTCGAGGTAGAAGCTCCGCGGGTACATCCAGCTTCGCGCCGGGCCACCCGTCCGCTGTCGCAGCGCGCGCAGCTCCCCGATCGCCTCCTCGTCGTGGTGGGACTCGAGCGCGACGCTCGCCGCGATCCACGTCGCGCCGATCGCGAGGTCTCCGCCGCGACCCGGGGAGAGGAGGAGGGGGCGCAGCAGCGCCCGCGCTCGCTCCGGATCACCGCCGCGCCAGGCCGCGGCGCCCTCGTACAGCGCGCGCGACGGTCCGGGCGGCAGCGCTCGCGCCTGCGCGCGGGCCGCCTGCAGGTCGCCTGTGAGCGCGAGGACGGAGGGGAGCCCCTCCCATCGCCACCCGGAGGCGGCGAGCCGCCGGGCCTCCTCGCGCGCAGCGTCCTGGGGCTCCTCGCCGAGGAGGTGCAGCAGCCGCAGGGTCGGCTCGCTCGGGGAGGTGGCGTGGGCCGCGAACCGGTCGATCACCTCGAACGCCTCGCGCCGCCGGCCCTGGTACGCGAGGGAGCTGGCGAGCGCGGCGGCGGCCTTGGCGCGATCCGGCGAGGCCTCCGCGCGCTCGGCGACGGGGCGCACGAGCGCCTCGGACTCGCCGTGACGCTCCGAGAGATCCAGCGCCTCGGCGAGGGTGATGCGGGAGAAGATGTTGCCGTCGAGCTCGAAGGCGCGACGGGCGTCACGTTCCCCCTCCTCGAAGCGCCCGGACGACATCTCGGCGCGCGCGAGCGCGCGATACGACGCTCCCCCCGGCGCCTTCTCGACCCAGGTGCGACTGCGGGTGAGCATCTCGTCGATGCGGCCGAGCCTGGCGAGCGCATCGGTGACGTGCATGAGCGCCGGCTCCCAGATGGGATCGAGCGCGAGCGCGCGCTCGAACAGCGCCAGCGCCTGCGACGAGTCTCCGTCGTGGAAGTAGAGATCCCCGGCCAGGTAGAGGACCTCCTTGTCCTGCGGGTAGGCGGCGACGGCGCGCGCGTACAGGTCGTGGGCCTGCTCCTCGTCCCCGTCCACGTGCGCCTTCCAGGCCTCGATGAGCAGCCGCTCCTTCTCGGGGACGCGGCTCGCGCCCCGCACCGCGGCGTCGATGGCGGCGCGCCGCGCCGCCGCGTCGAGCCCGGTGAACTCGCCCAGGTACGCGATCCGGTAGGACGCCAGCGCGAAGTCCGGGTCGACGCCCAGGGCGGCCCGGTACTCCTGCAGCGCCTCCTGGTACCGCGTCGCGTCCTGCGCCTGCTCGCCGCGGAAGTAGTGCGCGTACGCCTCGAAGCTGCCGGTCGTCGCGGACGCCAGATCCACGCGCGAGGCGCTCACCTCCGCCGGGCTCTCCCGCAGCCGCTGGCGCGTCTCCTCGGAGAGCCGGTCGATCATCCCGGGGACGCTCGCCTTCCCCTGGCCCGTCTCCTGGAGCGTGAAGAGGTACTCGCTCGTGTGCGGGTCGAGCGCCTTCAGCTCGATGGCGTAGAGCGCGTCGAAGCGCCGGATGGAAGCGAGCACCAGCGCGCGGGCCCCCGCGCTGCGCGCCACCTCGCGGCCGAGCGCCTCGTCCACCCCGGTCACCTTCTCGCGCCCGAGCTGGCGCAGGATGTCGAGCATCCGGACTCGCGTCAGGACCGACAGCCGCCGCGATTGCTCGAGCGAGGTGATGAGCATCCCCGAGAGGCCCGCCAGCTCCGGCTCCCCGGTGAGGTTCTCGAAGTCTGCGACCGCGACGGTGACGCGCGCCGCGCCCTGCCCCGCGGCGGGAGGCGCCGTCGCTCCGGACCCCCGCAGGGCGACGACCCCTCCGCCCACCGCGAGCGCGAGGAGGGCGGCCGCCGCCGCGAGCCACCGTGCGCGGGCAGGGCGGCGACGGCGCGCGGGCGTGGGGGGAGCCCCGGGCGTCCGCTCGGGCTCGGTGCGGAGCGCGTCCAGCGCCGCCGCGACCTCCGCGCCGTCGCGGGGCCGGTCGACCGGGTCCTTCGCGAGCATCCGCGCCAGGAGGGCGCCGAGCGCGGGCGCGTCGGGGACGTGGAGGGCCGGCGCGGGCCTGGGGCTCGCGGTCGCGCTCCCTTCCGCGTCGTCGGGGAACGGGAGCGTCCCCGCGACCATCCGGTAGACGAGGACCCCGAGCGCGTACACGTCCGTCCGCTCGTCCTCGGGCGCCCCGCGCCACTGCTCCGGCGCCATGTACCCGGGGGTGCCGCCGCTGATCCGCCGCCGCCCGAACGCGTGCGCGAGCCCGAAGTCGAGCACCTTCACGCGCCCGTCGCCGCAGACGAAGACGTTGCCGGGGGAGAGGTCCCGGTGCACGACGCCCGCTGCGTGGGCGTGCGCGAGCGCGTGCGCGACGGCGGAGCCGATCCGCAGCGCCTCGCCGGTCGCGAGGGGCTCGCCGTTGAGGCGGTCCGCGAGCGTCTCGCCGCGGAGCAGCTCGAGCACGAGGTAGGGGCCGTGCTCGCAGCGGCCGGCGTCGAAGAGGGTGACGATGTTCGGGTGCGAGAGCCGCGCCGCGGCCTCGGCCTCGCGCAGCAGCCGGTCCTCCTGGAGCGCCGCCCGGTCTCCCGCCCGGATCGCCTTGAACGCCACCGAGCGGCCGAGCTCGCGGTCGCGAGCCTCGTACACGATCCCGAAGCCCCCGCGCCCGATCTCGCGCAGGAGCTCGAAGCGGCCCACGACGGCACCCGGCCCGAGCACGTGCTCCCAGGCGGAGCCGAGCTGCACCTCCGGCGCGCGCGCCAGCTCACCGAGCAGCGCGGACACGCCGCCCCCAGCGGCCGGCGCCACGCCGGCGGCGCCGTCACCCGCGCTCGGCTGACCTCGTTCACGCGCCACGAGAGCTCCGGACAGCAGACGTTCCTACAGTTACTCGGCGCCGCGGGCGCCGCACCGGAGTCTCTCATGGGAGGGAGCGCCCGCGCGCCCGCCCGCGCCTCGCCGTGGGCGGCGGGCCGCGGCCGGCGGATCCGCCTGCTCGGCTACCAGTACCGCTCCACGTGCACCTCTCCCGGCTGACGCGGCGCGTGCTCGCGGAAGCCCTCCCGCTCGAGGAGCAGCGTCATGTCGTCGATCATCGCCGGGTTTCCGCACAGGAAGACGTGCGTGTCGGCCGGCGTCGGCCGCGCGCCCCAGGCGCGCGCGAGGGCGCCGTCCGTCCAGAGCGCCTGCACGTAGCCCGTCGCGCCGCCCCACGGCGCCGGCTCGGCGTCCGGGCGGCTCACCGTCGGCAGGTAGGTGAAGTTCGGGCACAGCCTCGCCAGGGTGATGAGCTCGGCGGAGTAGCCGAGATCCCAGGAGTGCCGCGCGCCGGCCAGCACGGCGAAGCGCTGCGGCCCGCCGCAGGCGAGCTCGGTGCGGAGCATGCTCATGTAAGGAGCGAGCCCGGTGCCGGTCCCGACGAGCACGACGTCGCGCTCCGGCGGCACGTCTCGGAGCGTGAACATGCCCGCGGGCTTCGGGCCGAGCCATAGCCGGTCGCCGGGCGAGAGCGCGAAGAGCCGCGGCGTGAGCTCGCCCGAGCGGACGAGCGTCACGTAGAGCTCGAGCTCGCCGCGCTCGAGCGACGACGACGCGATGGAGTAGGCCCGCCGGATCATGCGGTCCGGCTCCGGCTGCTCGTCCGGAGGCTCCGGATCGGAGAGCGCGACGCGCGGGGCGCGCGCGGGCAGGCCCAGCACCGCGAACTGGCCGGGGCGGAACTCAGGGTACGTCCAGCGGTCGGGGACGACGCGCAGGATGACGAGGCCCGGAGCGACCTCGATGCGGCGGGTGAGGATGGCGTTGACCTCGAGCTTTCCCACGCGGGGACGTGTAGCCGGCCCGCCGCCGCCGTGCCTCACCCCGGAAGGCCGCCCCGCGGCGCGCCAGGCGCGTGCGCCCAGACGTCCCCGGGGGGCTCGTACCGCGCGGTCGACGCGTCAGCCCCGGGGCCGCACGCCGCGGACGAGGGCGCGGACGCAGCGCAGGGTGATACTGCCGTCGTCGCGCGGCACCGGCTCGAACCCGCGCGCGTGCCCGGCGAGGACGCGACGCCGGACCTCGTCCTTCGGTAGCGTGGGCGAGCCGCGGTCGAACCACTCGTCGAAGTCGAGCTCGAACGGCTCCTCGAGGAGGCGCAGCCCGTGGAGCCCGGCGCGCGCGAGCACGTCCACGAGCTCCCCCGCGGACAGGCTCCGGACGTGGGTCCGGTCCCGTGCGCGCTCGATCGCCTGGTGCCAGCGGGCGCGCTCCGGGTCGGGATCGGCCGTGTGATCGCAGGCGACCACGACGCCCCCCGGCGCGACGAGCGCAGCCTGCGCGCGCACGAACGCGAGGGGGTCCTCGACGTGGTGGATGACGAGGCGCGAGATCGCGGCGTCGAACGGGCCGGCGCGGAGGTCGAGCACCGAGCCTTCCTCGAAGCGCGCGCGCGCGCCGAACCGGTCGCAGCGGCGTCGCGCGCGCCGCACCATCTCCGGCGAGAGATCCACGCCATGCACGGAGCTCCCCGCGGCGAGGAACGCCTCCGCGACGAGCCCGGGCCCGCACCCCGCGTCGAGGAGCCGTGTGCCGGGCGGGAGCGCCGCGAAGGTGACGAGTTCCTGGAGCGCCGCGGGATCGCGCTGCGCGGGGGCCCGCTCGAACCGTTCGGCCTGGCCGTCGAAGGCGCGGGAGAGCTCGCGATCGTGATCGCTCACGGCGTGGATCCTACGCCGGCCGGCTCGCGCGCGCTCCCTCGGGCTCCGCGACGTGGCGGGCGCTCGGCCCGGTCCGGCCATCCCGGGACTGAAGCGGCGGTCCCGGCCGTGCCCGATCCGGGACGCGTGTTCGCTTCAGGTGCGGCTCCGGGAGGGCCGGCTGCTCGGCGCCGACGAGGCGGCCATCTGCGGGCGGCGTGGTGGCCGGGTAGGGCCGCGCCGCTCGCCCGGGCGCAGGCGGCCGATCCGCGTTACCGTACGCCCGTGAGCCGCACCCTCCGCGCCATCCCCACGCTGCTCCGCGTCGGCTTCGCCGAGTCGGTCGCTTACCGGGCCGAGATGTTCGTGTGGCTCCTCTCCACCACGATGCCGCTCGTGATGCTCGCCCTGATGAGCGCGGTCGCGCGCGAGGCGCCGATCGGGCGCTTCGGGCAGGCGGAGTTCGGCGCCTATTACCTCGCGGCCCTCGTCGTGCGGCTCAACGCCGGGGCGTGGGTCATCTGGGAGGTGAACTTCGAGATCCGCCAGGGGACGCTGGCGTTCCGGCTGCTCCGACCCATCCATCCGCTCGTCTCCTACGCCTGCTCCAACGTCGGCGCGATGCCGATCCGCCTCCTCGCCTCGCTCCCCATCATCGCGGTCGCGCTCGCGACCCTCGGCCCCGGCCGCTTCACCCACGACCCGCTGCTCCTCGCGCTCTTCCCCGTGACCGTGATCGGCGCCTGGCTCATCACGTTCCTCGCCATGGCCGTCATCGGCGCGCTCGCCTTCGCGATCGACTCGTCCTCGTCGGTGTTCGAGCTGTGGCTCGGCCTGTACGGCGTGTTCTCCGGCTACCTCATCCCGCTCGAGCTCTTCCCCCGCTGGCTGGAGGTCACCGCGAAGCTCCTGCCGTTCCGCTTCATGCTCTCCTTCCCGGTCGAGATGGTCATCGGCATGACCCCGCGGGCGACCGCGCTCCGCGAGCTCGCGGTCCAGTGGACCTACGTGGCGGTGCTCGCGCTCGCGGCGCGGGTCACCTGGCGCGCAGGGCTCCGCCGCTTCGCGGCGTTCGGAGGGTAGGGTGCGCCGCTACCTCACGCTCCTCGCGATCCAGCTCCGCGCCTCCATCGCGGTGGCGATGCAGTACCGGGTCGACTTCCTCGTCCAGGGCGGGCTCGCGCTCTTCTGGACCTCCTGGTCGCTCGTCCCGATCCTGGTCGTCTACGGACGGCGCTCCTCGATCGCGGGCTGGTCCTTCGAGGAGGCGCTCGTCGTCATCGGCTGGTTCACGGTGATGAAGGGCGTGCTCGAGGGGGCGGTGAACCCCTCGCTCGCCTCCGTCGTCGAGCACATCCGCAAGGGAACGCTCGACTTCGTGCTGCTCAAGCCCGCCGACGCGCAGTTCCTCGTCTCCACCGGAAAGTTCGCGCCGTGGCGCGCGCTCGACGTCGTGGGCGGGCTCGCCGTCTTCGCCGTGGCGTTCCACCGGATGGGCCGCTGGCCGTCGCCCGGCGCGGTCCTCGCCTCGCTCGTCCTGCTCCTCTGCGCCACGCTCATCCTCTACGCGCTGTGGATCCTGGTCGTCTCGTCGGCGTTCTTCGTGGTGAAGGTGGACAACCTCTCGTTCCTGCTCCTCTCCATCTTCGACGCGGCCCGCTGGCCCGCGGACGTCTTCCGCGGCGCCCTGCGCGTCGTCTTCACCGTCGTCATCCCGCTCGCGCTCATGACGACGTACCCGGCGCGCGCGCTCCTCGGCACACTCGCGTTCTCCCAGGGGGTGTTCGTCCTCCTCGGTGCGCTCGCGTTCTCGGCCTTCGCGAGGCTCGTCTGGCTGCGCTCGATCGGGCACTACACGTCGGCGTCGTCGTAGGCCGGCGCCGCGCCCCGTCCGGCCCCGCCCGATCACCCGGACCGAGCCGACCTTCCCGATCCGCTCCACGATTTCCGCGCCCGGCGCCCGCGCCCGACCGCGCCCGCGCCCGACCGAGAGTTCCGCTGTTCGTCCGATCCGTCCGCGATTCGTCCGCTGGACGCGCCATGGGACCGAACGTCAGTGCGGGCTCGCGTAGCGGTCCGAGCCCGGAACGTCAGTGCGGGCTCGCGTAGCGGTCCGAGCCCGCGCCCGACCGAGAGTTCCGCTGTTCGTCCGATCCGTCCGCGATTCGTCCGCTGGACGCGCCATGGGACCGAACGTCGGAGCGAGCTCGCGTAGCGGTCCGAGAGTTCCGCGGCTCGTCCAGCGCGTCCATGATTCCGCCCCGGCGCGGCGTCCGCGTGAGCCCAGCCGAGCGAGAGGCAAACGCCCGCCCGTCGAACGCGTCTCCCCCGCCCCACGCCCCACGGAGAGCTCCGGACGTACCTCACGCCGACTTCGTGAGCCGCAGCTCGAACCCGACGCCGCTTGCGGCGATCTCGCAGCCTCCGAACCGGCTCCGGGCCGACATCTGCTCGAGATCCTCACGCGAGTAGGCGCTCTTCAGCAGCATGTGTCGGAAGGTCCAGCGCGTGACGAAGGCGTCGAGGCGCGTCAGGTTCATCGCTCGCACCTCCGCATCGATGGCGTCGAGGGGCGCATCCCTCCGCAGGTCGAAGATCGACGCCCGCCCGCCCGGCCGCAGGACGCGGTGAAGCTCGTCGAGCGCGCCGACGGGGTCCGCAAAGTTCTTGAAGGCGGCCATGCACACCGCGAAGTCGAACGACGCCTCCGGGAAGGGAAGCTCGGCCGCGTTGCCGTGGCGGAACTCGATCGAGACCCCCGCCCGCGCCGCGTTCTCACCGGCGATCCGCACGAAGGACCGGCTGATGTCGAGTCCGGTGACCGCGTAGCCGCGTTTCGCGAGCTCGATTGCGAGGTACCCGGGCCCAGGGGCGACCTCCAGCACGCGCCCACCTGGCGCCACGCGGGCAGCGACCGCATTCGCGGCGGTCACGAAGCGTCTCCTGTCACGCCCCGTGTTCCGCGTGTACCAGCTCGCGATGAGCCCCTCCATCGCAACACCCTTGTACGCCTTCGCTCGTGCCGTCATGTCGCATTCTCCCTCGGGCCAACGCCCAGCTAACAACGGTCGCTACAAGCTAACGACGTTAACGTAATGCGACCAGCGTTGTCGGATCAAGGGGGTGGCGCGTAGGATCGGCGCCAGGGAGGTGAGGGTGAGCTTCGTTCCGTACCGCGACCACAGGGGCCCTCCCCGACGCAAGCCGCTCGACCGGGCGCAGGTCGTCCGGGCGGCCCTCGACCTCCTCGACGAGGTCGGGCTGGATGAGCTCACCATGCGCCGCCTGGCCGAGAAGCTCGGCGTCAAGGCCGCCTCGCTCTACCGGCACGTTCGCGACAAGGACGAGCTGCTCGTGCTCGTCGCGGACGAGATCGCGGGGGAGATCCCGGAGATTGCCCCGACGGGCTCATGGCGCGACCAGCTCACGGAGATGGCGCGGGTCAACCGCCGGGGCCTGCTCGCTCATCGGGACGCGGCCCGGGTGCTCGCGAGCACCCCGCCGATCGGGCCGCGGCGGCTTCGCCACATCGAGGCAGTGCTGCGCGTCCTGCGGTCGTCCGGCCTGTCCGACCGGGACGCCGCGCGCGCTGCCTACCATCTCAACAACTTCGTAACCGAGTTCGCGGCGGACGAGGCGCGCTACGAGGCCGCCGCGGCGGCGATGGGCGTCACACGTCGGAAGATGCTCGGCGAGGCGCGCAAGCAGTTCAGAGCGCTGCCCCGAGAGGAGTTCCCGCTCCTCGTCGCGCTGGCGGACCACCTGGCGGAGGACGACCCCGACGGCCTCTTCCAGTTCGGGCTCGAGGTCCTCGTGCGAGGCCTGGAGCGCGTCGCCCGCGGCCGCGACTGACCGCTCGTCGGCGCCCGCGCAGCGCTCCGAGCCGCACCGCGCGCGTCGCCGAGCCGCACCGCGCGAGCCCGCACCGAGAGTTCCGCGCTCCGCACCGTGGGGCCGCCGGTCGGACGGTGTCGCTTATGAAGTTCCAATGGATTTGCGCAGAGTGGCGGGCACACTCCCTGCTCACACCCGTCGCATGACCGTTCCGCGACAAGTTCTCAGAGGGACCACCTATCTCGTAACTCGACGCTGCGCGCACCGGCAGTTCCTGCTCCGGCCCTCCAAGTGTTTGAACGGCGTGTTTCTGTTTCTCCTCGCCGTCGCTGCCCGTCGGTACGGCATCGACGTCCACGCCTTCTGCGTCATGTCGAACCACTTCCATCTCGTCGTGACGGACCCTGACGCGCGCCTTCCGGCGTTTCATCAGTTCCTGGATGCCCTGGTTGCTCGCGCCGTGAACGCCTCCCTCGGGCGCTGGGAAGCCTTCTGGGATCCCAACAGCTACAGCGCCGTGAGGCTCGTCTCGCCGACTGACGTCATCGACAAGGCCGCCTACGTCCTCGCGAACCCCGTCGCCGCGCGTCTCGTCCGCTCCGGTCGGTTGTGGCCGGGGCTGTGGTCTGCTCCCGAGTTGATCGGCGGGGACGCCATCGTGGTTCAACGACCCAAGCACTTCTTCGATCCCAAGGGCGCCTTTCCCGATACTGCCGCCTTACAGCTGACCGCGCCCCCGGGCTTTGCCTCGGCCGACGATTTCAGGCGCAAGCTCGAGTCGGCACTCGCCGAGAGGGAAGAGCAGGCCGTACGAGAGGGACAGTCTCGCGGCGGCTTCCTTGGAATCGCCCGCGTCCTGGCACAGAAGCCGACAGGGCGGCCCACGTCCGGTGAGGCGCGGCGCAATCTGCGCCCGCGCGTCGCCTCACGCGACAAGTGGAAGCGCATCGAGACGCTTGGGCGGCTCGCGGAGTTCGTGCGCTCCTACCGGTCGGCATTGGCTTCGAGACGCGCAGGGGACACCGGCATCATCTTCCCATGCGGCACGTACTTGATGCGGGTAGCTCACGGCGTGCCCTGCGTCGGCTTCACTTAGCCATATCGCGGGCGAGCGCATCGGAGCCGCCCAACACCCTCATGCGCGCGAGAGCAAGAAGATGCCGATTCCCACGAGCGCCAGCCCGGCGAGGACGAGCAGGGCCACCTGCGCTCCAGGGACACCCGGTACGAGCACCGCCTGCGACGGAGCGGCCGGGTCGAACCAGACCGTGACCTCGGCGCCTTTGGGGAACCGCTCCACCCACTCGAGCGCACGCTCCTCGTCTTCGTACGCCACGCCGGCCGAGCCGATCCAGATCTGCCTCGATCCCTGCGCGCGTCCCCGAGCCTCATACGCGTAGCGAATCACGAACCCCCACCGTCTCGAGCGCTGCTCGTCAGCCTCGTTCAGGAGCTCCACTCGCGACTCGACGACGCGTCCCAGCGTGCGCGTCCAGTGGCGCGACTCCCTCCCGCGGCTTGACTGGCGGACCGCCATGGCCAGCATGAGCGCGCCGGCGCTGCAGAGGGCGAGGGCAAACCACTTCGGCATCGGCCCATCCTTCGCCGTTCGGCTGCTCGCCGCAACGACGAAGCCAACCTTCCTCTGTCGGTCCGCGCCGCGGCCGTTGTGACCGTCAGCCGGAACTCCCGGTCGGGCACGGCACGGTCGGACCCGGCATTAAACGGCCCGTTCGGTCCGTAACCAGAGCCCGCGCCGCGGACGGGAAGGCCGCCAGGCGGAACTCTCGGTCTGGGCCAACGCCGCCGCCCTCGCCACCACCCCTTCCGGCCATCCGCCGACCGGAGCCCCTCCGCGCCCCGCCTTCCGTTACATTCCCGCCCGATGCTGCGCCTCACCTTCCTCGGCACCTCGGCCGCCCAGCCGACCATCCACCGGAACCTCACCGGCCTCGCGGTGCGGCGCGACCGGGAGCTGTTCCTCGTCGACTGCGGGGAGGGGACGCAGCGGCAGATGATCCGCTTCGGCACCGGCTTCGACGTGGACGCCATCTTCTTCACGCATTTCCACGCCGACCACTACCTCGGCGCCATCGGCTTCCTGCGCACGCTCTCGATGCAGGGCCGCACGACGCCCATGGACGTGTACGGCCCGCGGCCGGCGAAGCGGCTCCTCGACGTGATGCTCTTCACGGGGACCGAGCGGCTCGCCTTCGACGTCCGCATCCACGAGGTCGCGCCGGGCACCGAGATCCGCCGCGAGGGCTGCGTCATGCGCGCGTTCGCGACGGAGCACCGGATCCCCTCGGTCGGCTGGGCGCTCGTCGAGGACGAGCGGCCGGGGCGCTTCCACCCGGAGAAGGCGGCCGCGCTCGGCGTGCCGATGGGCCCGCTCTACGGCGCGCTCCAGCGCGGCGAGGCAGTGACGCTCGCCGACGGCCGGGTCGTCCGGCCGGAGGAGGTGGTCGAGCCGCGTCGCCGGGGCCGGGCGGTGGCGGTGACCGGCGACACCCGCCCGTGCGCGGGGACCATCGCGGCGGCGCGCGGCGCGGATCTGCTCGTGCACGACTGTACCTTCGGCGCTCCGGAGCAGGCGCGCGCCGAGGAGACGATGCACTCGACCGCGCGCGAGGCGGCGCGCGTCGCGCGCGAGGCCGGCGTGCGCGAGCTCGTGCTCACGCACCTCTCCACCCGCTACGATCGCGAGTGGCAGCCGCTCGTCGACGAGGCGCGCGCGGAGTGGCAGGGGCCGCTCTCGGTCGCGAGCGACGGGATGACGATCGAGGTGCCGCTCCCGGACGATCTGGCCCGCGCGCCCGCTCCGGGTTAGAACCGCGGGCCCGTGCCGCGCACGCCCGCCGAAGATCTCGCCCGCTGGGTCCCGCACCTCGTCCGCGTGTGGCGCGAGGGCCGCGACGCGCCCTCCCGGTCCGGCGGCCCGCACGGCCAGCGCGGCCGCCACGGCGGTCACCCGCCCCGCGGCGGCCCTCCCCGTGGCGTTCGCGGCGGCTCCCCCGAGCTGCTCGCGCCGGACGAGCTGCGCGAGGTGGGCGCCGCGGTCGCCCGGCTGTCGAGGGGGCTGACCCGCGAGCGCGAGCTCGCGGGCGCGCGCTACATGGACGAGGGGCGGCTCCTCGGCGCGTACCTGCTCTTCTACTGGCCAATCTCCTACCTCCAGGCGCGCGGCATCCTCTCCGAGCTGCCGCGCCGCCCCCACACGGCGCTCGATCTCGGCAGCGGCCCCGCGCCCGTCGCCTTCGCGGCGCTCGACGCCGGCGCCGCCGAGGTGGTCGCCGCGGATCGCTCCGCGCGCGCGCTCGGCGCGGCCCGCGCGCTCGCCGCCGCGGCGGGCGAGCCGATCGCCACGCGGGAGTGGAACCCCACCCGCAACCGGCCGCTCGCGGAGCTCGCCGGCGGCCGCAGGTTCGACCTCGTCACGATGGGTCACGTCGTGAACGAGCTCTTCCCCGGGCCGGAGGCCGACGCGCGGCGGGCGGACCTCCTCGAGGAGGCGCTCGCGCTCGTCGCGGCGGGCGGCTCGCTCGTGGTCTTCGAGCCCGCGCTCCGCGACACCTCGCGCGCGCTCCTCCGCGTCCGCGACCTGCTCGTCGCGCGCGGCTACACCGTCCGCGCCCCCTGCCTCTTCCGCGGCGCGTGCCCCGCGCTGGTGCGCGAGACCGACTGGTGTCACGCCGAGCGGCCCATCGAGCCGCCGCCCATCGTCGCGCAGCTCGGCAAGGCCGCCGGCCTCCGCAAGGAGGCGGTGAAGATGAGCTACCTCGTCCTCGCGCCGAAGGGCGAGGCCTGGGCCGAGCCGCCCCCCGGGCGCGTTTTCCGCATCGTCTCCGAGCCGCTCGCCTCCAAGGGCCGCCTCCGCTACATGGGGTGCGGGCCGGAGGGGCGGGTGGGGCTCTCGCTCCAGGAGAAGCACGTCACCGACGCGAACCGCCGCTTCGGGGAGCTCCTCCGCGGCGACGTTGTCGAGATCTCCGGGGCCGAGCCGCGGGGGGACGGGCTCGCGCTCGGGGAGGCGTCGTCGGTGAAGGTCATCGCGCCGGCGGGCCGGCCCGTCCCGCCGGGCGAGCGGCCGGCGGGGGGATGATCTTGCGCCCGTCCGCGGTTCCATGCTGAGGATCCCTCAGGATCGAGGACTTCCCGCGTGTTCAAGCTGTTCAGGTCGAGCCCCCCGCCCGAGACGTCTTCCGCGGCCTGTGACGCTGGTTGCGGCGACGCCGCCTCGGCGACCTCCGACGCCGACGCTCCCTTCACCGGCTGCCTCGTCTGCGGCGAGGACCTCGTCTACCTGCCGGCGTCGGCCGAGCTCGTCTGCGTGCTGTGCGGCGCCGCCAAGGTCTCCTCGGCGCGCTGCAAGGCGGGCCACTTCGCCTGCGACGCCTGCCACTCCGCCCCGGCGATGGACGTGATCGAGAAGGTCTGCGCGTCCTCCGACGAGCGCGATCCGATGGCGCTCGCGCTCCGGATGCTCCGTCACCCCGCCGTGAAGCTGCACGGCCCGGAGCACCACTTCCTCGTGCCCGCCGTGCTCGTCGCCGCCTACTCGAACGTGAAGGGCGAGAAGCAGAAGCGCGCCGAGCGCGTCGCGGAGGCGCGCCGGCGGGTGGCGCCCGTCCTCGGCGGCTCCTGCGGCATGCTCGGCACCTGCGGCGCGGCCGTCGGGACGGGCGCGTTCGTGTCGATCGTCACCGAGGCGACGCCGCTCAAGGGCAAGGAGCGCGGGCTCGCGAACCGCATGACCGCCCGCGCGCTCACCGTCGTCGGGGCGACCGACGCGGCCCGCTGCTGCAAGCGTGACTCGATGCTGTCGATCCTCGCTGCCGTCAAGTTCGCGCGCGAGCACCTGCGCGTGGACCTCTCCGCGCGCGGGCCCGAGTGCGAGTGGCGCTCGGTGAACAAGCAGTGCGGCGGATCGGCCTGTCCTTTTCATCGTTGAGATGGGGGAACCTCGTCGGCCGCGGTCGCTGACGCGCCCGGCCTCCTCGGCTCCCCCATGCCCCCTGCTCGCTCCGGGGCAGGCTCCGCCGCCTGGGTTTTCGTGATGGGGGAACCTCGTCGGCCGGGGTCGCTGACGCGCCCGGCCTCCTCGGCTCCCCCATACCCCCTGCTCGCTCCGGGGCAGGCTCCGCCGCCTGCCCCTGCGCTCGCGACGCAACGCCCGCTTGCGACCCCCGCTTGCGACCCCCGCACACTCGCGGTCCGCGCGCCCTCGCGACCCGCCGCCGTTACGGCGGGGGCAACCTCACCTCACCCCCCCGCGGCTCGCTCGCGCGAGGTGCGGAAGAGCTCGGACATCACCTCCTCGAGCGGCGGATCCTCCACGGTGAGGTCGGCGACCGCCAGCGCGCCGAGCATCCGCGCCACCGCGCCGGAGACCTCCTCCGCCGCGACCTGGATCGTCGCCTGGCTGGGCTCGCTCGACACGACCTTGCCGAACCGGCCGAGGTCTCTCGGCGCGCCGCCGTTCGGGTCCCGGAAGCGCACCACGATGCGCTTGTCGGGGCGGACCTTGAGCGCGAGCGCGCGCAGGTCCCCGTCGTAGATGAGCCGGCCGCGGTCGATGACGATGACCCGCGGGCAGAGCTGCACGACGTCCTCCATGTAGTGGCTCGTGAGGAGCACGCTCGCGCCGAACCGCTCGTTGTAGGCGCGGACGAAGCTCCGCACGGTGGCCTGCATCGAGACGTCGAGGCCGATGGTGGGCTCGTCGAGGAAGAGCACGCGCGGCCGGTGGAGGAGCGCCGCGGCGAGCTCGCACTTCATGCGCTCGCCGAGCGAGAGCTGGCGGGTCGGCTTCTGGACGAGCTCGCCGAGCTCGAGGAGCCGCACGAGCTCCTCGAGCGTCTCGTCGAACTGCGCCCGCGGGATGTCGTAGATCGCGCGGTTCATCGCGAACGTCTCGGCCGGCGGCAGGTCCCAGAGGAGCTGCTGCTTCTGGCCCATGACGAGCGTGATCTGCTTCAGGAACGCGGGCTCGCGGCGGCGCGGCACGTGCCCCGCCACGGTCACCTCCCCCTCGGTCGGGTGGAGGAGGCCCGAGAGCATCTTGAGGGTCGTCGTCTTCCCCGCGCCGTTCGGGCCGAGGAACCCGACGCGCTCCCCTTCACCGACCGAGA
Source organism: Anaeromyxobacter sp. SG17 (assembly GCF_022690695.1). Lineage (NCBI taxonomy): Bacteria > Pseudomonadati > Myxococcota > Myxococcia > Myxococcales > Anaeromyxobacteraceae > Anaeromyxobacter > Anaeromyxobacter sp. SG17. The sequence continues at coordinate 31,025 of NZ_JALCYX010000010.1, read as the reverse complement.
AGTCGATGCCGTCCACCGCGCGCACCGTCTCGTAGCGGCGGCGGAAGACCGAGCGCAGCGCGGCGCCGAGGCCGGGCGGGCGGCGGTGGACCTGGTAGTGCTTGCGGAGGCCGCGGACGTCGATCACCCGGGGGATCTAGCGGCAGCGCCCTCGACGGGGCAAGCCCCTCGTCGCGAGCCCGCCGTTACAATGGGTTCATGGCTCAGAAGAAGCGGCCGGTGACGAAGAGCGGGCGGCCGCGCGCCCGCAAGGGGGTGAAGCTCACGCCGACCGAGCTCGCCCCGCCCCAGCTCGCCCTCGCCGAGCGTCCCCCGGAGCTCGAGGAGCTCGCCGGGGAGATCGAGCGGGACGGCGGCGCGGTGCTCGCCGCCTACCGCGAGCCGCTCGGCGGCCACGCCCTGCTGTTCGCCGCGCTGCCGGTGGACAAGGTGGAGCGCACGCCGTTCCAGCGCGACGTCTCCGACGCGCACGTGCGCAAGCTCACCGTCGCGATGGACAAGACCCGCCGCTACCTCGACCCCATCATCGTGGTGCGCGAGAAGGACGCCTGGCTCACGCCGAACGGCGGCCACCGGCTCACGGCGCTCAAGGAGCTCGGCGCGCGGAGCGTCCTCGCGCTCGTCGTGCCGGAGAAGCAGGTCGCCTACCAGATCCTCGCGCTCAACATCGAGAAGGCCCACAACCTGCGCGAGAAGGCGCTCGAGGTCGTGCGCATGTACCGCGACCTCGCGGCGTCCGTCGATCCGTCGGAGAGCGAGATGGCGCTCGAGTTCGAGGAGGCCGGCCTCGTCACGCTCGGCTTCGCCTACGAGGAGCGCCCGCGCCTCTCGGGCAGCGCCTACGCGACCATCCTCAAGAAGGTGGACGCCTTCGTGGACGAGAAGCTCTCGAAGGCCGTCCCCGAGCGCGAGCGGCGCGCGCGGGCGGTGCTGGAGCTCGACGACGCCGTCGCCGAGGCGGTGGCGCGCCTGAAGGAGCGCGGCTTCGACTCGCCCTACCTCAAGGCGTTCGTCGTGGCGCGCGTGAACCCGCTGCGGTTCATGAAGGGCGGCGCGCCGCCGTTCGACGAGCTCTTCGCGCAGATGACGAAGCGCGCCCGCGGCATGGATCCGGGCAAGGTGCGCGGGGAGGACGTGGCGCGCTCGGGCGGCGCGGCCGCGGAGGCCGAGTGACCGGTCAGCGGCGCGGGGCCCTCGCCTCGCTCCGCGCGAGGACGAGCCGCTTCTCGAGCTCGCCGCCGATCGTCGCGAGCGCCGCCTCGTCCACGTGCAGCTCCGCGTAGGGGAAGAGGTCGCGCTCCTCCCAGCGCACGTGCCGCTCGAGCAGGTCCGCGAAGGCCGAGAGCTCGGCGCGCTGCTCGCCCGGGCGGGCCCCCCGGGCCGCGTCGAGCAGCCGCTGCAGCTCGGCGTGCTCGCCGCGCAGCCGGCGCAGGTCGCCCTCGGTGAGGTGCTGGCCGATGAGCTCCTCCTCGGCGCGGCAGTGGGGCCTGAGGATCTGCTCCTCGAAGCGGCGGGCCAGGGCGACGAGGCCCGGCAGATCCTTCGGCGCGCCGGCAGACTCGGCGTGGCCGGCGAGCCCCTGCTTCAGCTGGAAGGAGATCAGGAGCGCCTGGTGGTGCTCGCTCGAGAGTGGCTTCAGGGCGCGCGACCGCTTCATGTGGGGATGGTGTCGGAGAAGCCAGGGACGCGCAAGAGAACCCTCCTCCCGCGGGCGGGCGGGCGAGCCCTGCCGGGGGGAGGCCCTCGGCGTCGTTGACGCTCCGCGCCAAGGTCCTTAAAAATCGCCGAGCAGCCGGCCGATTCCCCAGTCAACCGGAGAGATCCATGGGCATGAACGGTTCCGTTCCCCCGGGCCGCCGAGCGGCGGTCGTCGCGGGCCTCCGCACGCCGTTCGTCAAGGCGGGCACCGACTTCAAGGACCTCTCCGCCGTGGACCTCGGCGCGCTGGTCGTGAACGAGCTCGTCGCCCGCAGCGGGATCCCGCCGAAGGAGTTCGACTCGGTGGTGTTCGGCCAGGTGATCCCGTCTCCCACGGTGACGCTCATCGGCCGCGAGATGGTCCTGCGCACCCAGCTGCCGCGGAGCGTGGAGGCGCACACCGTCGCCCGCGCGTGCGCCACCTCGATCCAGACCACCACCGACGCGGCCGACCAGATCCAGCTCGGCCACTCCGACTGCGCCATCTCGGGCGGCGCGGAGTCCCTCTCGGACGCGCCGATCTTCGCGACTCGCGCGCTCGCCCAGGGGCTCGTGGAGCTCTCGCGCGCGAAGACCCTCGCCGATCGCCTCCGGATCCTCTCGACCCTGCGCCCGAAGGACTTCGCCCCGCAGCCGCCCGCGCTGAAGGAGCCCACCACGGGGCTCACCATGGGGGAGAGCGCCGAGCTCATGGCGCAGAAGAACGGGATCTCGCGCGAGGCGCAGGACCGCGTCGCGTTCGAGAGCCACCGCCGGGCCGCCGCCGCCTGGGAGAGCGGCAAGTTCGACGGCGAGGTCATGCACGTGCCGGTGCCGCCGCGCTTCGAGCGGGTCTCGGCGAAGGACAACGTGGTCCGCAAGGAGACCACGCTCGAGGCGCTCGCGGCGCTCCGCCCGGTGTTCGACCGCAGGTACGGCACCATCACCGCCGGCAACGCCTCGCCGCTCACCGACGGCGCCGCCGCCCTCGTGCTCATGAGCGAGGAGAAGGCCCGCGCGCTCGGCATGAGGCCCCTCGGCTTCGTCCGCTCCTACGCCTACGCGGCCCTCGACCCGCGTGACCAGCTCCTGCAGGGGCCGGCCTACGCCGCGCCGGTCGCGCTCGACCGCGCCGGGCTGCGGCTCGCCGACATGGACCTCGTGGACATGCACGAGGCGTTCGCGGTGCAGGTGCTCTCGAACCTGCAGGCCTTCGCCTCGAAGGACTTCGCCGAGAAGGCGCTCGGGCGCCCCGAGCCGCTCGGCGAGATCGACCCCGCGAAGCTCAACGTGAACGGCGGCTCGATCGCGCTCGGCCACCCGTTCGCCGCCACGGGCGCGCGGATGATCCTGCAGACGCTGCGGGAGCTGGAGCGCCGCAAGGGCCAGCACGCGCTGATCACGGTGTGCGCGGCGGGCGCCCTCGGGGCGGCGCTCGTCCTCGAGCGCGAGTGACCACCGGCCCGGACGTCGCGGAGGGACGCACATGATGACGGCACAGGCGGCAGAGCGGCAGGGCCGGAGCTTCCGGGTGGACCTCGCGGACGGGGTCGCGACCCTGCTCCTCGACGAGCCGGGCGAGAGCGTGAACGTCCTCGAGCCGGGGGCGATGGAGGAGTTCTTCCGCCTGCTCGACGGCTTCGCGGTGGACGACACGGTGAAGGCGATCGTGCTCGCGAGCGGCAAGAAGGACGGCTTCGTCGCCGGCGCCAAGATCGACCTCATCCAGGCGATCACCGAGGCGGGCGAGGCGGAGAAGCTCGCGCGCGACATGCAGGCCGGCTTCGACCGGCTCGAGCGCTACCGCAAGCCGGTGGTGGCGGCGATCCACGGCGCGGCGCTCGGCGGCGGCCTCGAGTGGGCGCTCGCCTGCCACTACCGGATCGCCACGAGCGACCCGAAGACGCAGCTCGGCCTCCCGGAGGTCCAGCTCGGCCTCATCCCCGGCGGCGGGGGCACGCAGCGGCTCCCGCGGCTCGTGGGCATCCAGACCGCGCTCGACCTCATCCTCGCCGGCAAGACGGTGAAGCCGCGGAAGGCCCTGAACATCGGGCTCGTGGACGAGGTGGTCCCTCCCGAGCTGCTCCTCGCGGTCGCCCGGCAGCGCGCCCTCGCGCTCGCGACGGGCAAGCTCCGCCGCGAGCCGCGGCGGAAGGCGAGCCCGGTCGCGCGGGCGACGCGCGTCGCCCTGGAGGAGAACTTCGTCGGGCGCGAGCTGCTCTTCCGCCAGGCCCGCAAGGCGGTGCTCGCGAAGACGAAGGGCATGTACCCCGCGCCGGTCCGCGCGCTCGAGGCCGTCGAGTACGGCTACCAGAAGGGCTTCGCGCGCGGGCTCGAGAAGGAGGCGCAGCTCTTCGGCCAGCTCGCCGTCTCCGAGGTGGCGCGACGGCTCATGGAGATCTTCTTCGCCACCACCGCGCTCAAGAAGGACACGGGCGTCGACGATCCGTCGGTGAAGGCGCGGGCGGTGCGGAGGGTGGGCGTGCTCGGCGGCGGGCTCATGGGCAGCGGCATCACCTTCGTGACCGCGAACGCCGGGATCCCGGTGCGCGTCCGGGAGCGCGACGACGGCGCCGCGGCGAAGGCGCTCGCGAGCGTGAAGGGGCTCCTCGACGAGCGCGTGAAGCGCCGCTCCATCGACCGGCTCGAGCGCGACGAGAAGCTGCGCCTCGTCACCGCCACCACCGACTGGTCGGGCTTCGGCTCGGTGGACGTGCTCGTCGAGGCCGTCTTCGAGGACCTCGCCTTGAAGCAGGACATGCTCCGCGCGTTCGAGGCGGTGAACCCCACCGGCATCTTCGCCTCGAACACCTCGTCCATCCCGATCACCCGGATCGCCGAGGCCTCGGCGCACCCCCAGACCGTGCTCGGCATGCACTACTTCTCGCCGGTGCAGAAGATGCCGCTCCTCGAGATCATCGTGACCGAGAAGACCTCGCCCGAGGCCACGGCGACCGCGGTGGCGCTCGGCAAGCGGCAGGGCAAGACGGTCATCGTGGTCGGCGACGGACCGGGGTTCTACACGAGCCGCATCCTCGCCCCGTACATGAACGAGGCGGCGGAGCTCCTCGTGGAGGGCGCGGCGATCGAGGACCTCGACCGGGCGCTCGTGCAGTTCGGCTTCCCGGTGGGTCCCATCACGCTCCTCGACGAGGTCGGCATCGACGTGGGCGAGAAGGTCGGCAAGATCCTGCACGGCGCGTTCGGCGCGCGCATGGCCCCGCCGGCCGCGCTGCACGACGTGGTCGCCGCGGGGCGGCTCGGCCGGAAGAACAGGAAGGGCTTCTACACGTACGGCGACAAGAAGGAGAAGCGCGTCGACGTCACCGTCTACGACCTCCTCCCCGGCGGGCGCCGGCGCAAGATCTTCCCGCAGGACGAGATCCGCGAGCGCGTCGTCCTGCAGATGGTGAACGAGGCCATCCGCTGCCTGGGCGAGGGCATCCTCCGCAGCGCCCGCGACGGCGACGTCGGCGCGGTGTTCGGGCTCGGCTTCCCGCCGTTCCGCGGCGGTCCCTTCCGCTACGCCGACAAGCTCGGCGCGAAGGAGCTGCTCGGGCGGCTGGAGGCGCTGCGCGGGCGGCACGGCGAGCGGTTCGAGCCGGCGCCGCTCCTCGTGGAGCACGCCGCCTCCGGCAAGCCCTTCCACTAGGAGCGGGCCCGATGGCGCACCGGGCCACCCGGCACGCCCGCCGCGCATCCTCCAAAATGAGTGAGGCGAGCACCTTCGTGCTCGCCTCACCCGTCTTCAACGCTGCTGCGTGATCAGGGAGCGAGGTGGGGCGGACCCCACCTCGCCGGTTCGACTAGAGGCCGTCCGCCCAGCGGTCGAACGCCGCCTGGTGGTCCGTACCCGCGTTCGGGTGGCACACCACGCAGCTCTCGACCTGCGCGCCAGCGACCGCCGTACCGGTGAACGCCGGGCCGACGCCGATCTGGGACATGATGTCCTGGGTGACCGCGTCGAGGTTGGCGGACGTACCGGCCACGAGCGTGCCGAACATGGCCGTGTGCTGGTTGAACGCGGCGAGCGTGCCCGCGTCGTCCTCGTTGATGAGCTTCGCGCGGTGGCAGGAGCCGCAGGCGCGCGACGCCGGACCCACGACGTAGCTCGGGACGTTCTGGATGTTGCGGTTCGCGACGGGGTCGGAGCCCGAGAGGAGGCTCGGCAGCGACCGCGTCTGGTCAGGCACCTCGTACGTCCCGCTGCTGTGGCACGAGTTGCAGTTCAGGGTCCCGGCGAAGTTCGGGTAGTTACCCTCGACGTGCAGCTCGTGGCGGAGCACCGCGATCGGATCGGCGTAGTTGATGTCGCCCGGATCGAACGCCTGCATCGAGTGGATCGCGTGGATGTAGGAGTCGATCGACCGCGACTGCATCTCGAGGTGCGACCCGCCGCTCTGGACGGTGTGGCAGGTGCGGCAGGCGACGACGCCCGCGCTCCCGTAGTTCGGGCCGTGGAACGTCGTGCCGAGCGCGTCGTGGCAGGCGTTGCACTTCGCCGGGTCGACGATGTTCTTGCCGTACGCGCTCGCGTCCGCGACGAGCGTCGTGCTGCCGACGAGGTCGAGCGTGGCGGTCTTGCCGGTGACGGCGATCGCCGGGTTCGTGGCGCTGACGAGGGCCGTCTGGTCACGACCGACCGACGGGAGGAACGCGATCTCGACGCGCTGGACCTGCTTGTCCGCGCCGATCTTGGCGGCCCACAGCGAGAGGTCCGCGACCGCCGTCCACGAGGTGGTGCCGGCCGTCGGAGCGTCCGGGCTGAGCGTCAGGCGCGCGCTGTTCGAGGACAGCGTCGGGTTCGCGCGCTGCATCGCGCCGTAGGTGTACTCGAGGTTGGTCGTGCCGTCCGCCTGCGTGCTGTGGCCGCTGACGACGAAGTCCTTCGTGCCGTAGCCGTAGAGGCTGACCACGAGCGTCGGCTTCACCAGCGCGTTCGCCGCGAGACCGGTCATCTTGATGTCGACCGTGAGCTTGTACGTCGCGGGATCGTACGAGGCCGCGTCGATCGTCGTCTTGACCGCATCGGCGAACCGCGCGCCGCTGTCGTCGTAGATCGCCGCGGTGCGGCCGCTGTGGATCTGCTTGAACGTCCGGGCGCCGCCGGCCTTGTGGCACGTGAGGCAGTCCGTGGTGGCCAGGTTCATGCTGCCGTGGATGGCCGCCGGCATGATGCCCGGGTTCGTCGTCGTCCCGTCGCCGAGGAGGGCGGGCGCGCGCTTCGAGTCGGTGCCGCCCTTGCCGTTCACGGGGTGGCAGCTCTTGCAGGTGGAGATCTTGAAGTTGGCGTCGGCGAGGATGACGTCGAGCTTGCCGTCGTGGCAGGTGACGCAGTTCGCCATCGACTGCGGGAAGTTGAACTCCATCGCGTGCGACATGTGCGTGTCGTTCATGACGTTCGCCGTGTAGGCGTACGTGGTCTTCATCGCGTCCGTGAGGATCGGCGCGCCCTTGGCGTCCTTCGGGAGGGCGGCGTACGCGGCGGGATCGTCGACGATGACCTGCCAGTTCATGTCCGACCCCACGCGCTGGCCGGTGTGGCAGGCCTTGCAGGAGGCGAAGACCGGCAGGCCGACGACGGTCGCCTGGCGGTAGCCGTGCTTCGAGTACGGCTTGCCATGGCACTTCTCGCAGCCGGTGACGTTGGCCGAGGACTCGTAGTCGATCGTGCCGTAGACCTTGCCCGCGCTCGCCACGTTGTCCGGGAAGGCGTAGTGGCCCGTCGCCGGCGCCGCGAGGACGTTCGCGTCCGCGATGTACCCGTAGATCATCGCGCTCTGCGAGGTCTCCGGGACGAAGTTCGGGTTCACGCCCGCCTTCGTGACGGCCGTGAACTGAGCTCCCTTGCCGCCGTCCACGATGGCCTTGAACTTGAATCCGCCGTTGAACTGGAAGGTGTGCGCGGTGGTGAAGGTCTTCGTCGCCGCGTCGTACTCCGAGGCGTAGAAGACCTTCTGCGTCATCATGCCGAGCGCGTCGTCACAGGTCCCGCCCGGGCAGGCCGCGGCCGCCGGGTAGATCGTGAAGGTGAGCGTCGACGCGGTCGCGGTGGTCTGGACGCCGTCGATCACGAGCTTGAGCTTGCCCGTGACCGCGCTCATGCCGTCCTGGCCGTTCGTGCCGTCGGTGCCGTCGGTGCCGTTGACACCGTTCGCGCCCTTCTCGCCCTGGCAGCCCGTCACCGCGAGAACGCCGGCGAAGAGCAGCGCGCCATACTTGTTCATCCATCTCTGCATGTGGTGAAACCCTCCAAGTGGCTCGCGCGAGCGCGCAGCCTTTCCAGCGGCGCCACCGACCTCGGAGCGCCGCACGTCCCCAGCGGACGGTTGATCTCGAGCAATTGGTGGTTCAAGCAATTGCTAACTGCCTGACATCGCGAATGAACGACGAGCATCCCCCTGCGTCAACATTCCGACCCCCGAATGCGTGCCGCGAGCCAAAATGAGCGGATTGGTTTCGGCGCAAATTATTCGAAGCGCAATGCCCGTCGCACGGAGCCGGGATCTCGCGGATAAGGCTCCGGCGAGACGGGAGGTTTGCGCGCGGACGCGCGAAGCAGGACCTCCCGTGTGACGCTCGGGAAACGTGAAGCGCGCAAATTGCGCGCCGCGCGTTCGGATCGGTGCGGTGGCGACGTTCACCGGCAGAAGCGTAGTGACTGCGCTCCGTTGAGCTTCACCCTTGCTAATCGTTAACGCGGCCGGGTGAGGCGACACCCCGGGTCGAGAGCGTGCCCCTGCGACAGCGAGTCCTCGCCACGTAGCGCGCACGAAACGTGAAGGCTGGCTCGCCGCGTTCCAGGGTCGAGGACGATCCTGGCGTCTTCACGACACGGCGTCCCGTCGTCGTGAGGCGCTCGATGAGCCCCGCCGGCACGCCGTCGGCTGCGCGAGCACGCCGGCGCGCGTCCGCCGTTCCCGCTCGGGAGGGCGCGAGCGCTCCCGAGGCCCCGCAGGCCCGCGCACGCGGGCCGCGGCCGTACCCGGAAGCACCCGCGGCGCGCCGGGCGCGCCTGGGCTATAGATGAGATCCGACCCCCCGCGAGGCGCCCCGTGAAGCTCCGCCGCGTCCTGCCGCTCGTCATCGGCTTCGTCTTCGTCCCCGCGGCGCTGATGCTGACGGTGGGCATCCTCATCCTGGTCTACGGCACCCTGCCGCGGGACTACGTCTTCGGCTGGCTCATCGTCGCGCTCGTGGCGACCACCATCTTCGGGTCGGCCGCCACGCTCGCGGTGATCTTCCGCGAGGCCCGGCTCGCGAAGCTCCAGACGGACTTCGTGAACAAGGTCTCCCACGATCTCCGGACGCCGCTCACCTCCATCCGGATGTTCGTCGAGACGCTCCAGCTCGGCCGCATCCCCGACGAGGCGCGCCAGCGCGAGGCGCTCGAGATCATCTCCGACGAGACCGCCCGCCTGTCCGGGCTCATCAACCGGCTCCTCGACTGGGCGCGCATGGAGTCCGGCCGCCGCACCTACCAGCTCTCCCGCGAGCCGGTGGGGCCCATCGTGGACTCGGCGCTCCAGGCGTTCGAGGCCATGCTCCTGCAGCACCCCGCCGAGGTGGAGCGCGACGTCGCGCCGAACCTGCCGCCGGTCATGGCCGACCGGAAGGCGCTCTCGGAGGCGATCCTCGACCTCTTGCAGAACGCCCACAAGTACACCGGCCCCGAGAAGCGCATCACGGTGCGCGCCGTGGCGAGCGGCCCGACCGTGCAGATCAGCGTCACCGACAACGGCCCCGGCATCCCCGAGCGCGAGCACAAGCGCATCTTCAAGAAGTTCTACCGGGCGCGCGATCCGCTCTCGCGCACGATCGAGGGGACCGGGCTCGGGCTCGCGATGGTGAAGCACATCGCGGTGGGCCACGGCGGGAAGGTGTCGGTGTCGAGCCAGGTGGGCCACGGGGCGACGTTCACGATCTCGCTGCCCGCCCTCGGCGCGGTCGCCGAGGCGCCGCAAGGCGCGCGCGCGGCGCGGCCGGCGTAGGGAGGGAAGACGTGGGCGAGAAGATCGTGGTCATCGAGGACGATCCCTCCATCCTCCGCGGGCTCCAGCTGAACCTCGGGATGGAGGGCTACACCGTGCGCTCGGCGAGCGACGGCGAGACGGGGCTCCGGCTCGCCAAGACCGAGAAGCCCGACCTCGTCCTCGTCGACGTGATGCTGCCGCGGCTCGGCGGGCTCGAGGTGGTGCGCGAGATCCGCAAGGACGACCCCGAGCTGCCCGTCCTCATCCTCTCCGCGAAGGGGCAGGAGGGCGACAAGGTCGCCGGCCTCCAGCTCGGCGCGGACGACTACCTGGTGAAGCCGTTCGGGCTGAAGGAGCTGCTCGCGCGGATCGACGCGCTCCTGCGCCGGCGGCGCGCGCGCGGCGAGACCGGCCCGAACCGCGCCGTGCGGAAGGTGGGCCAGATCGAGCTCGACCTCGACGCGCGCCGCGCGACGGTGGCCGGGAACGCGCTCGAGCTCACGAGCCGCGAGTACGACCTCCTCGCCTTCTTCGTCCTGCACCCCGACCGCGTGTTCAGCCGTGAGCAGCTCATGGAGGCGGTGTGGGGCTCGCGCTACTTCGGCACGGCACGGACGGTGGACAACTTCATCGCCCGGCTGCGCGCCCACATCGGCGACGACGCCGAGCACCCCCGGCATCTCGAGACGGTGCGCGGGGTCGGTTACAGATTCAACCCGTGACGCGGCGACCGGCGCTCAGCGGCTCCCGCCTGCGAGCGCCTCCTTCACGCAGCGCACGAGCGGCTCGTCCTCGCCGGGCAGGACCGTGCGCGGATCGAGCACCACCCGATCCTCCTCGATCCGTGCGACGACGGGGGGATCCCGGCGGCGGAGCCGCGCGAGCAGCGCATGGGGATCGCCGGCGGGGAGGGCGAGCACGAAGGTCGGCAGGGTGACCTCGGGCAGGGAGCCGCCGCCCACCGCCGAGCGGCTGGGCACCACCGAGGCCCCCCCGCCCGCCGCGCCGAGCGCCGCGCGCCACCGCTCCGCACGCTCCCGGAGCGCCTCGGGCGCCGCCGCGATTGCGCGCCAGACGGGGACCTTCTCGCGCGCCTCGCCGCGCTCGTAGTGGGCGAGCGTCGCGCCGAGGCCTGCCAGGGTGACCTTGTCGACGCGCAGCGCGCGCATGAGCGGGTGGCGCTTCACGCGCCGGATCGCCTCCCGGCGGCCCACGAGGACGCCCGCCTGCGGGCCGCCGAGCAGCTTGTCGCCGGAGAAGCAGACGAGGTCGGCGCCGGCGCGCACGCGCTCCTGCACCGTCGGCTCGAGCCCGAGGCCGTGCGGCGCGGTCTCGAGGAGGGTGCCCGAGCCGAGATCGTCCACCACCCACAGGTCGCGCTCGCGCCCGAGCGAGACGAGCTCCTCGAGCGACGCGTCGTGCACGAACCCCTGCACGCGGAAGTTGGAGCGGTGCACCGACATGAGGATGCGCGTGCGCGGCCCGATCGCGTCCTCGTAGTCGCGCCGGTAGGTACGGTTCGTCGTGCCCACCTCGGCGAGCGTCGCGCCCGAGCGGCGCAGCACGTCGGGGATGCGGAACCCGCCGCCGATCTCCACGAGCTGGCCGCGCGAGACCACCACCTCGGGCGCCCCGTCCAATGGCGCGTCGCCCGACGGCCGGGCCGGCATGAGCGCGGCGAGCGCGAGCATCACCGCCGACGCGTTGTTGTTCACCACCACCGCCGCCTCGGCGCCGGTGAGCCGGCAGAGCGGCGCCTCGGCGTGCCCGTAGCGATCGCCGCGCTCGCCCGCCTCGAGGTCGTACTCGAGGTTCGTGTAGCCTGCGGCGGCACGACGCATCGCGTCGATGGTGTCCTCGGACAGCGGCGCGCGGCCGAGGTTCGTGTGGATCACCACGCCGGTGGCGTTGATCACCGGCCGCAGGGAACCCTTCGACGCCGCCTCGAGCCGATCGAGGAGGTCGCGCTCGATCGCCGCGGGCGGGGGGCAGGGGGCGCCGCCCAGGATCTCGCGCCGGATCCGCTCCAGCTCCGCCCGCACCGCCTCCATCACCACCCCGTGCCCGAGCCGCCGCACCAGCCCCGCCTTCTCGGCCGCTTCGAGCAGCCGGTCGGCACGCGGCAAGTTTCGAGCCTCGGAAGGGGGGGCCGTGGGCGAATTTGGAGCTTTCATGTCCGCATGCTAGCGGAGGTTTTCCGCTGACAAGAGCCTTGTCTAACCACGCGTGAGCGGGTAATCCTTCGCGCACTCCTATGCCCCCTATCGTAGCGTCTCCCACGGCGGCAGAGTCCTATCTCTGGGCGATCATCCTGTTTCCGCTCGCGGGCGCGATCGTGAACGGGCTCATCGGGCGGCGGATCGGGAAGGGGAACGTCACCCTCATCGCCCTCGGCGCGATGGTGGGTGCGCTCGTCGTCTCGACGATCGCCTTCACCTGGGCGCTGCAGGGCACCGTCCTGCACTTCCGCGGCGATCCGTGGATCCGCGTGGCCGGCCCGGACGGGCGGGCGCTCATCTCGATCGGGTGGGGCCTGCTCGTCGATCGCCTGTCCGGGACGATGATCATGGTCGTCACGGGCGTCGGGACGCTCATCCACATCTACTCCGCGTCGTACATGTCCCATGAGGACGACACGGGGTACGCCCGGTTCTTCACGTACCTGAACCTCTTCGTCGCGGCGATGCTCACGCTCGTCCTCGGCGACACGCTCGTGCTGACGTTCGTGGGCTGGGAGGGCGTCGGCCTCTGCAGCTACCTCCTCATCGGGTTCTGGTACACGGACCCGGCGAAGGCGTTCGCCGGCCGCAAGGCGTTCGTCACGAACCGCATCGGCGACTTCGGCTTCCTCGTCGGCCTGTTCGCGCTCATCTCGATCTTCGGGACGGCGAGCTACGGCGACCTGCAGGCCATCGCGCGCTCGCTCGACCCGGCGGCGGCGATCCAGGTCGGCACCTTCGCCGGCCGCACCTACCAGTGGGCCATCACCTTCGCGCTGCTCGGCCTTTTCGTGGGCGCGTGCGGCAAGAGCGCCCAGCTCCCGCTCTACGTCTGGCTGCCGGACGCGATGGCCGGCCCGACGCCGGTCTCGGCCCTCATCCACGCCGCGACGATGGTCACCGCCGGCGTGTACCTCGTCGCGCGCAACGCCTTCCTGTTCTCGCTCGCGCCGGCCGCGATGGCGACCGTCACGATCGTCGGCGCGCTCACCGCGCTGTTCGCGGCGCTCATCGCCTTCGTCCAGACCGACATCAAGAAGGTCCTCGCCTACTCGACCGTGAGCCAGCTCGGCTTCATGTTCATCGGCGTGGGCGTCGGCGCCTGGTGGGCGGGCGTGCTGCACCTCGTCACGCACGCGTTCTTCAAGGCCTGCCTGTTCCTCGGCGCCGGCTCGGTGATGCACGGCATGGGCGACGAGACCGACATCCGCAAGATGGGCGGGCTCCTCAAGAAGATGCCGCACACGGCCGCGACCTTCGGGATCGCGACGCTCGCCATCACCGGCTTCGTGCCGCTCTCGGGCTTCTGGTCGAAGGACGCCATCCTCGGCAACGCGCTCTTCAGCCACAACCCGGCGTGGCACCAGGTCGGCGAGATAGCCTACGTGCTCGGCACGCTCGCGGCGCTCGGCACCGCCTTCTACATGTCGCGCGTGTTCTTCCTCACCTTCGTGGGCAAGCCGCGCACGCACGCCGCCGAGCACGCGCACGAGTCCTCGCCGGTGATGACGCTCCCGCTCTGGATCCTCGCGATCCTGTCGATCGTCGCCACCGTGCTGGCCCTGCCGGTGCACGGTCAGCTCGGGCACCTGTTCGAGCGGTTCGTGGAGCCGGTGTTCGCGGCGGGGACCGCGCGGCTCCTCGCGGTCGAGCACCTGCACGCCGGCGAGCACCCCGCGTGGCCGTACTTCGCGGCCTGGGGCGTCGCCGCGCTCGGCACCCTCGTCGCCTGGACGATGTACGCCGGCCCGGCGCTCGAGGCGCCCCGCAAGCTCGCCCTCGCGTTCCCGCGCCTGTACCGCTTCGCGTACGACAAGTTCCGCGTCGACGAGCTGTACGAGTTCCTCGTCATCGAGCCGCTGCGCTACCTCGCGTACATCCTGTGGCGCATCGTGGACGTCTTCGCGATCGACGGCCTCTTCGTGAACGGCGTCGCGCGCGCGGTCGGGGCCGCCGGCTCGATGTTCCGGGTCGCGCAGAACGGCGACCTGCAGCGATACGCGGCGGTGATGGCAGTCGCCGCGGCGGTGATCCTCTGGACCGTGCTCGGCGCGGGAGGGCGCTAGACCGTGAACCTCCTCACCCTCGTCACCTTCCTCCCGCTCGCCGGCGCGCTCGCGCTCGTGCTCGTCCCGCGCGACGAGCCCGGGCAGCACCGCGCGCTCACGCTCGGCTTCTCGCTCCTCACCTTCGTGCTGTCGCTCGGGCTCTGGTTCGGCTTCGACGCCTCCGCGAGCGCGCCCGAGTTCCAGTTCGAGCAGCGCCTGCCGTGGATCCAGTCGCTCGGCATCGGCTACCACGTCGGCCTCGACGGCGTCGCGCTCCTGCTCGTGATGCTCACGACGGCGCTCACGCCCATCGTGATCCTGTCCGCGTGGCGGGCGGTCGAGGAGCGCGTGAAGGAGTTCATGATCGCGCTGCTCGTGCTCGAGACGGCGATGATCGGGACCTTCGCCGCGCTCGACCTCGTGCTCTTCTACGTGTTCTGGGAGCTCATCCTCGTGCCGATGTACCTGCTCATCGGCATCTGGGGCTCGCAGAACCGCCTGTACGCGACGGTGAAGTTCTTCATCTACACGTTCACGGCGAGCGTCCTCATGCTGCTCGCCATCATCTACATCTACTTCCACGACGGCGGGACCTTCGACTACGTCCAGGCGCGGCAGGCGCTGCAGGTGACGCCCGACCACGCCCGCTGGCTCTTCCTCGCGTTCGCCGTCGCGTTCGCGGTGAAGGTGCCGATGTTCCCGCTCCACACCTGGCTGCCCGACGCGCACACCGAGGCCCCGACCGCCGGCTCAGTCATCCTCGCCGGCGTGCTCCTCAAGATGGGCACCTTCGGCTTCTTCCGGTACGCGCTGCCGCTCTTCCCGGAGGCGGCGCTGCAGTACCGGAACGTCATCGCCGTGCTCGCGGTGATCGGCATCCTCTACGGCGCGCTCATGTCGCTCGTGCAGACCGACATGAAGCGGCTCGTCGCCTACTCCTCGGTCTCGCACCTCGGCTTCGTGATGCTCGGCCTCGTGGCGCTCTCGGCCGAGGGGCTCACCGGCTCCGTCTACCAGATGCTGAACCACGGCGTGTCGACGGGCGCGCTGTTCCTCCTCGTCGGCATGCTCTACGAGCGGCGCCACACGCGGCTCATCGCGGAGTACGGCGGGATCGCGAAGCAGGTCCCCTGGATCGCGACGGCGTTCGTCATCGTGATGCTGTCGTCGGTCGGGCTGCCGGGCACGAACGGCTTCGTCGGCGAGTTCCTCATCCTCTCCGGCACCTGGCTCTCGCGGCTCGGCTCGGCGCCGGTGTTCGCGACCCTCGGCGCGCTCGGCGTCATCCTCGGCGCGGTCTACATGCTCATCCTGGTCGAGCGGGTGTTCTTCGGGGCCATGCGGAACCCGGCGAACCGCGCCCTCCCCGATCTCAGCGTCCGCGAGGGCTTCGTCCTCGTCCCGATGCTCGTGCTCATCGTGGTGATGGGGATCCTCCCCGGCCCGTTCCTCGCGCCGGCGAAGCCGGCCGTCGACCGGCTCATCGGGCGGTTCCAGCAGGCGGAGGCGCGGCTCGGCATCGGCCCGCAGGTCGGCACGGTCACGCCGTCCGTGGCGGTCCGCGCGGGCGCCCAGCTTCCCGCCCCGACGCTCCCCATCGTCCTCCCCACCGGCGGGGCTCACTGACATGAACGGCTTCCCGACGAACGACTTCGTGGCGCTCCTCCCGATCGCGATCCTCACGGTCGGGGCGCTCGCGGTGCTCCTCAGCGAGGTGTTCCTCGTCTCGGGGCGGCGCGGGTACCAGGCCGCCATCACGGTCGTGTTCGCCGTCGCCGCGGGGGCCGCGGCGATCGCCCGGCCCTACTCCGGCTACGTGTTCAACCGCCAGGCGGTGGTCGACGACTTCTCGGCCTTCGTGACGGTGGTCGTGTGCGCCGGGCTCGCGCTCTCCGCGCTCGTCGGCGCGGGCTGGCTGCGCGCCCGGAACGCGGAGCGCGGGGAGTTCTACGGGCTCGCGCTGTTCGGCACGGCCGGCATGGCCCTGCTCGGCATGGCGACCGACCTCCTCGTCGCGTTCATCGCCATCGAGGTGATGAGCCTCGCGACGTACTCGCTCGCCGCCTACCTCCGCCGCGGCAAGCGCCCCTCCGAGGCGGCGTTCAAGTACCTCGTGCTCGGGGCCATCTCCTCGGCGCTCTTCCTCTACGGCTCGGCGCTGCTCTACGGCGCGTCCGGCTCCACCCTGTTCGGCGAGCTCGCGAAGGGCCGCGGCTCGCCGCTCTCCCTCGCCGGGCTGAGCCTCGTCGCGGCCGGCATCGCCTTCAAGATCGCGGCGGTGCCGTTCCACGCCTGGACGCCCGACGTCTACGAGGGCGCCCCCACGCCGGTGACCGCGTTCATGGCGGCCGGGGTGAAGGCCGCCGCGTTCGCGCTCCTCGCCCGCATCTTCCTCTCCGCGGAGGCGGGGACCGCCGCGCAGGCGACGGCGTTCTCGGGCGTCATCAGCGGCCTCGCCGTGCTGACGATGATCTTCGGGAACCTGCTCGCGGTGCCCCAGCGCTCCGTGAAGCGGATGCTCGCGTACTCCTCCGTGGCGCACGCCGGGTACCTCCTCGTCGGCGTGCTGTCCGCCTCGGTCGCGGGCGTGCGCGAGAAGGCGCTCGCGGGGCTGCTCTTCTACCTCGCCGTGTACGCGGCGACGGCGATCGGCGCCTTCACCGTGGTGGGCGCGCTCGAGCGGCGCTCCCGCCTCGACGACGAGCCCGCCGACGCGTGGGACCTCGAGCGCTTCGCGGGGCTGGCGCGGCGCCGCCCGGGGCTCGCGTTCGCGATGGCCGTGTTCCTGCTGTCGCTCGCGGGGATCCCGCCCACCGCGGGCTTCATCGGGAAGCTCTACATCTTCCAGGCGGCCATCGGCGCGCAGCTCTACGGCCTCGCCATCCTCGGCGTGCTGACGAGCGCGATGGGCATCTACTACTACCTCCGCGTCGTGGTCTACATGTACATGCGGCCCGCGGCCGGCGAGGCGGAGCCGCTCTCGTCCGCCGCGACCTCGGTCGCCCTGGCCGCGGCGGTCGCGGTGGTGGTGGTGCTCGGGCTCGTCGCCGACCCGGTGATCCGCCTCGCCCAGGCCGCCGGCGCCATCCTGCTCTAGGCTCTCCGGCCGTTCCTCACGCGCCCGCCGCGCCGCGATCAACGCGGTGCCGGCGGGCGCGCAGCCTCGTCAGAACCTTCAGGCGGGCCGCGCGAGCGCGTCGGCGGCGAACGGCTTCGGGAGCGGCTGCGCGCGCGGGTGACGGCGCACGACGTGGGCGAGGAGATCCTCGTGGGGGCCCGTCACGACCGTGCGCACGCCGGCCGCGGCCGCGGCCTCGAGCACGGTGTCCGAGCCGACGAGGTGCGCGTCCACCACGCAGCAGTCGGGTCGCCGCGTCGCGATTCGCGCCAGGGCGTCGTCCGCGGTGTCCGCGGCGACGGCCGCGTGGCCGTCCAACCTGAGCGCGATCGCGAGTGCCTCGCGGAAGTTTCGGTCACCGTCGACGATGAGGAACGAGGCCATGCGGGCGGCGATCCGCGGAGAAAAAAGAAAAGAAGTGCAAAGCGCAGCTGAAGTGGCGGGGGGGGACCTCCTTCAACAGGCTGCTTTGCACTTCTCTTGGTTCGCTAAGAGCAACATCGGTGCCATCCGGGGCCTTGCGCGTCCTTCTTGCCGGACAACCGAGGAAATCCAGGAGGATGGCGGTCGAACGTTCCACCGGCGAGGGGACCCCCGCAGTGACCCAGCGGGCCTCCGCGTTGCACACGTGAAAGGCGGCCGTTTCAGAGCTGAAAAACGCGTGTCCCGCACTCGCTCGGCGGCGCCTGGCCGCGCGTCGACGGCTCGCCGTCGCCGCGGGCTAGGCCGGGGGAACGGCGCCGCGGGCATCGATGGCGAGCCGCTTCATCCTCCGCCACAGCGTCGTCGGCGAGACCCCGAGCTCGCGCGCCACGCGGCCGAGATCGCCCTCGCAGCGCGCGAGCGCCGCCTCGATGGTGCGCCGCTCCGCGTCCTCCACCGCCTCGGCGAGCGTGCGGCGGTCCTCGTCGCGCCCCGGACCGACGTCGCGCACGGCCTCGATGTGTACGTCGCCCGCGCGGATCTCCCGGCTGGGAGAGAGCGCCGCGGCCTGCTCGATCGCGTTCTCGAGCTCTCGCACGTTGCCGGGCCACTCGTGCTCGACGAGCCGGGCGAGCGCTTCGGGGGTGAGGATCTTCCCCTCGGCGGTGCGGCGGTTGTAGCGCTGCACGAAGTGGGCGGCGAGGAGGGGGATGTCCTCGCGCCGCTCCCGCAGCGGGGGGATCCGGACCGGCACCACCGCCAGCCGGTAGTAGAGGTCCTCGCGGAACCGGCGCTCGGAGATGGCGCGGCGCAGATCCTGGTTCGTCGCCGCGATGATGCGCACGTCGACCTGGACCGGCGCGGACTCGCCCACCCGGCGGATCTCGCCCTCCTGCAGGGCGCGCAGGAGCTTCGCCTGGAAGCCCGGCGCGGTCTCCCCCACCTCGTCGATGAAGAGCGTCCCGCCGTTCGCCTCCTCGAACAGGCCGCGCCGGGCGCGGATCGCCCCGGTGAAGGCGCCCTTCGCGTGGCCGAAGAGCTCCGACTCGAGGAGCGTCTCGGTGATGGCGGCGCAGTTCACCGGCACGAACGGCTTGTCGCCGCGGCGGCTCGCGACGTGGATCGCGCGGGCGACGAGCTCCTTGCCGGTGCCCGACTCGCCGGTGACGAGGACCGTGGCGTCGGTGGGCGCCACGCGCACCACGCGGTCGAGCACCTCGCGCATGGCGGCGGAGCGGCCGATGACGTGCTCGAGGCCGTAGCGCTTGCGGAACTCCCCCGCGAAGAGGCTCACCTCCCCGAGCAGGCGGCGCTTCTCGAGCGCCTTCGAGACGCGCAGGAGGAGCTCGTCCTCCTTGAACGGCTTCGCGAGGAAGTCGTAGGCCCCCTCCCGGATCGCGTCGACCGCCGACTCGATCGTGCCGTAGGCGGTCATCACGATGACCTGGGTCTCGGGCGCGAGCCGCTGCGCCGCGCGCAGGACCTCCATCCCGTCGACGCTCGGCATCCGCAGGTCGGTGAGGACGACGTCGAAGGTCTCCTGCTGGAGGCGCTGCACCGCCGCCGCGCCGTCCTCCGCCTCCTCCACCACGTGTCCGGCCTGGCGCAGCACGATGGCGGTCGTGGCGCGCATGTTCTTCTGGTCGTCGACGACGAGGACCTTGCCCGTGGGGGGAACGCTCGCGGCCGCGCGGCGCGCGAGATCCCCGCCGTCCTGGGAGCCGGCGACGCCGGGGGGGAGCTCAACCATGGGCGGCTTCCTTCTCGGTGGGGGACGGGCGCAGCGGCAGCCGGAGGCGGAACGCCGTGCCGGTGCCGCCCGGGCGGCTCTGCACGGCGAGCTCGCCGCCGTGGCCGTCGACGATCCGCTTCACCACCGCGAGCCCGAGCCCGGTCCCGCTCGCCTTGGTCGTGAAGAAGGGCTCGAAGATCCGGTGCCGGACCTCCTCGGGGATGCCGGGACCGGTGTCCTCGAGGTCGAGGGCGGCGGCGCCGTCCTCGCGCCGCAGCCGGACGGTGAGCCGGCCACCGCGGGGCATCGCCTGGAGCGCGTTCACGGCGATGTTGATGACCGCCTGGCGCACGAGGCGCGCGTCCATCGGGACGGCCGGCAGGTCGGGATCCACCTCCCGGTGGACCTCCACGCCCTGCGGGTTCTGGGCGAGCGCGGTCTGGATCGCCTCGTCGACGACGCGCTCGAGCCGCTCGGGGCGGAGCTGCGGCTCGGAGGGGCGCGCGAAGTCGAGCAGGTCGCCGACGATCCGGTTCAGGCGGTCCGCCTCCTCGCCCACGATGTCGAGGAGCAGCTTCGCGTCGCCGGCGGGGCGGATGAGCCGGCGCAGCGAGCCGAGCGAGTTGAAGATCACGCCGAGGGGGTTGCGCACCTCGTGGGCGACGACCGCGGAGAGCTCGCCGAGCGCGGCGAGCCGCTCCTGCTGGATGAGCTGCCGCTGCGCCCGGGCGAGCTCCGCGTAGCTCTTGCGGAGGTCCTCGTAGAGGCGGGCGTTCTCCGCGGCGACGGCGAGCTGGTTCGAGATGGCGGCGGCGCGCTGGATCTCCGCGGACGTGAAGCGGCGCGGCGCGCGGGTCTCGATGATGACGGCCGCGCCGATGGTGCGCTCGCGGACGAGGAGCGGGAGCACGAGCAGGGCGCGGGCCCCGGTCAGCGCCCGGGCCTCGGGGGAGACGCGAGGATCCTGCTCCACGTCCTCGATCGCGACGGCCTCGCCCCGCTCGAGGACGGGGCTCTCGATGGGCGTCGAGCCCGGCGGGAGCCGGCGCCCGAGCAGGCCCCGCAGCGGCCCCGCCACGGCCCGGATCTCGGGGCTGCCCCCGTCGCCGGGCCCGAGCGCGAGGAACGCGGCGGTGCAGTCGACGATGCGCGCGAGGTTCTTCACGCCCTCGCCGAGCACCTGCTCGATGTCGAGGGTGGCGAGGGAGCGGCCGACGTCGTGGAGCAGCGCGAGCTCCTCGGCGCGGCGGCGGGTCTCGGAGTAGAGCCGCGCGTTGTCCACGGCGACGGCGAGCTGGCTCGCGATGGCCATGGCGCGGGAGAGCTCGCCGGGGGTGAAGGTGCGCTCCGCGTCCGCGCCCTCGACGAGCGCGACGCCGACCGGCTGGTCGCGGACGTGCAGCGGGACGGCGAGCACCGCCGCGCCCGTGTCGGCGCGCCCGGCGAGCGGCGCGTGCGCCTCGAGGGCGGCCCGCGCCATGGAGGGCTCCTCGAGCGAGAGGCGGTCCGCGCCGACCGGCGCGCCCCGGAACGCCGCGCGTCGCAGCGCCTGCCCGCGCACGTCGCCGAGGAGGATCGTGCACGCCGGGACCTCGAGGGTGCGCATGAGCTGCTCCGCGCCGGCGCCGAGCACCTCCTCGAGCTCGAGCGAGGACGAGACCACCCGGGCGACGTCGATGACCGCGGAGAGCTCGGCGAGGCGGTCGCGCGCGGCCTGGTACAGGCGGGCGTTCTCGATCGCCACCGCGAGCTGGTTCGCCACCGCGGTGACCCGCTGGACGTCCGCCTCCGTGAAGCGCCGGGGGCGGCGGGACTCCTCGATGACGAGCACGCCGAGCGGCTCGCCGCGCAGGAGCAGCGGCGCGAAGAGCATGGCGCGCGGCGAGAGCCGGTCCCGGAGCTCGGCGTTCACCTCGAGGTGGTTTCGGGCGTCGTCCACCACGATGGCCCGCCGCTCGCGGATCACGCGGAAGGAGACGCCCCCGTCGCGCAGCGCCTGGGGCAAGAGGGCGGGATCCTCCTCCTCGAGCCCCGTCCCCGCCGCGAGGTGCAGCTCGCTCGCGACCGGATCGTAGAGCACCACCGCACCGCGGCTCGCGTCGAGCAGGCGGCGGCCCGCCTCCACGCCGTCCCGCAGCACCTGGTCGAGATCGAGCGAGGCCGCCACGGTCCTGCCCATCTCGTTGAGGAGCGAGAGCTCCTCGACGCGCGCGCGCGCCTCGGCGTAGAGCTCGGCGTTCTCGAGCCCGACGGCGAGCTCGCCGGCGAGCGCGTTCGCGAGCGCGAGCTCCGGATCGCCGAAGCTGCGGCCGGCGTCGTCGGCGATGAAGAGCACCCCGCGGGTCGCTTCACGGGAGGTCAGCGGGACGGCGAGCATCGCGAGGGACGGCATGCCGGGCGCGGCGTGGATGCTCGTGCGCGGATCGCCCTTCACGTCGGCGCTCCACGCCGGCGCGCGGCGCCGGAACGCCTCCGCGGCGATCCCGTCCTCCTCGAGCGAGATCCGCATCTTCGCCGGATCCAGCGGCGCCCCGAACGCGGCCACGCCCCGCAGGGCGCGCCCTCCGTCGTCCACGAGCAGCACCGCCGCGCCGCGGGCGGAGAGGGCGCGGGCGACCTCGCGGCAGCCGTCCTCGAGCAGCGCCCGCACGTCCCCCGGCGCGTTCCCGAAGATCCGCAGCGCGAGCGCGTGGACGGCCTCGAGGTCGGAGAGGCGGCGCCGCACGTCCGCGAAGAGGCGCGCGTTCTCGACGGCGACGCCCAGCTGCACGCCGATGGCGGAGAGGAGGCCGACGTCGCCCGGCTCGAGCTCGCGCCCGTTGACGGGTCGGGTCACGAGGAGCGCCCCGAGCGCGTGGGCCTTCGCGAGCAGCGGCACGGCCACGAGCGGCCCGTCGCCGCGCGCGGCGCGGAACGCCTCCCAGGCGTCGCCGCCGCTGGCCGGGTCGCGCCCGTCCACGGGGCCGAGGCGCGCCACCGCGAGGCCGGGGGCGCCCTCGCCGACCTGGAGCTGGGCGACCGCGCGCGCCGCCTCGGGCGCGAGGCCCACGCCGGAGACGAGCAGGAGCCGGTCGCCGTCGCGCAGGAACGCGGCCCCGCCCGCGTCGAGCGTGCCGCACACGCGGCGGAGCGCGGCGTCGAGCAGCAGCACCGGGTCGAGCTGCGCCGAGGCGAGCGCGAGGTCGTTGAGGAGGGTGAGCTCGCCGACGCGCCGGCGCAGGTCACCGAGCAGGCCGTGGGACTCGATCGCGCCGGCGAAGTGGGCGGCCGCCGCGGCGAGCACGTCGAGCCGCGAGTGCGCCCGCTCCGGGCCGGAGCGGTACCCGGCGGTCATGACGCCGACCACGCGCGAGCGCGCCACGAGCGGAACCCAGGCGCTGGCCGCGAAGCCGAGGCGCGCCACCAGCGCGCCGCCCGGATCGTCGGCGCGGGCCTCCACCACCCGCGCGGTGCGGTCGCGCACGACGTCCCCGAGCGGCGAGGTGAGCGGGAGGCGGGCGGTGTCCGCCGGCGCGTTCTCGACCCCGTCGTGGAAGCGGCAGGCGAGCTCGCCCTCGCGGTCCTCGAGCACGTAGACGCCGAGCGCGTCGCAGCCCGTGGCGGCCCGCACCAGCTCGGCGGAGCGCGCGAAGAAGCTCGGCAGATCCGCCGCGTCGCCGGCGATGGCGCCCAGCCGGTTCAGCGCCGCGAGCTCGGCGTTGCGGCGCGAGAGGTCGGCGATGATGCGCGCCGCGTCGAGCGCGGCGGCCACCTGCGCCCCGAAGAGCCGCACCGCCGCGACGTCGCCGCGGTCGAGCCAGTCGCCGACGATGACGAGGTAGTTCCGGATGGCGGTCCGCTCGTCGAGGCGGACCGCGATGGCGCGGGTGAGGCGGAGCGCGACCGCGCTCGCGTGGGCGACCTCGGCCCGCGGGTCACCCACGAACGCCGCGACCTCCGACCCCCAGTCGTCGGAGAACGCCACCCCGTCCGCCCACACGGCGCGGGAGAACGATCCCCACGCGCCAACGCGGCCGACGAGGGGCCCCGCCTTCTCCACGAACTCGGCCTCGATCGCGGGCGCCGGCGCGGCCCACTCCAGGCGGACGCCGTCCGACTCGGGGCGCATGAGGAGCGAGGTGAGCCCGATGGCGCGCAGCCCGTCGCGGACGCGCTCGAACACCCCCGCCTCGTTCCGCTCGCGCTGGATGGCCGCGCCGAGCGCCGCGAGCGCCTCGAGGCGGGGGCGGCGGTCGGCGCGCGCGGAGACGTCCCGGACGCGCACCAGCACGTCCCGGCCGTCGACGTCCATCCTGAGCTCCACCGCCCGGCGCCCGCCGCCGGGCAGCGCGAGGGCGACCTCGTACTCGGCCGGCGTCGGCTCGCCGCGGAGCAGCCGCGCGTACCGGTCCGCCGTGCGCGACCGGTCCTCCGGGGCGAGGAGCTCGAACGCCTTCGCGCCGACGAGCGCGGCGCTCGTGCTCTCCACGAGCGCCGCCACGAGCGGGCTCGCGTACAGGATCCGCCCCCCGCGGATGACGACCGTGCCGACGGCCTCGAGCGGCGCCTCGCTCATGCGCGCCCCTCCCCGCGCAGCACGCGCTTCTCGCCGACGCGCAGGGTGACCTTCTCGCGATCGAAGTACTCGGCGAGCGGGATGACGTGCTTGCGGGTGGCGCCGACGAGGTCCTTGAACTCCTGGGTCGAGA
Organism: Anaeromyxobacter sp. SG17; assembly: GCF_022690695.1. Lineage (NCBI taxonomy): Bacteria > Pseudomonadati > Myxococcota > Myxococcia > Myxococcales > Anaeromyxobacteraceae > Anaeromyxobacter > Anaeromyxobacter sp. SG17. Next base: position 7,147 of record NZ_JALCYX010000010.1, on the reverse strand, counting down.
TCTCGCGCCGCTCGCGCAGGAAGGCGACGAGCCGCTCCCGGAGCGCCCCGACCGCGCCCGCGTCGAACCAGAGCTCCGCGCTCGCGCGGACGACGCGCCCCTCGGCGAGGAGGAGCTTCAGCACCGCCTGCACGTCGGCCGGCGCGCCTCCCACGAGCAGCGGCAGCTCCGCGAGCCAGGCCGGCGTGAGCCCACCCTGGGCGAGCGCCTGCGCGACCTTCTCCTTCAGCGCCCCCGCGTCGGCGCCGGAGGCGGCGGCGTGGCCCTTCCGGCGCACCTGGTCGCCCTGGACGACGAGCTCGCCCCTCTCCGCGAGCTGGGCGAGGAGCCGCTGGAACAGGCGGGGATCGGTGATGGGGGGCAGGCTCCCCCGCAGCTCCTCGCGGCCGATGCCCGCCGCGAGCGGGTGCGCGGCGTGGAACGCGTCGACCGCGGCGAGGAGGCGCCGCGCGAGCTCCTGGGCGACCGGGCCCCCCACGTAGGCGCGGCGCTCGCGATCGAACAGCACGGCGCCGCCCTTCGCGCCGAGGCGGTCGAGCGCGCCCTGCGCCGCCCTGGGCGCGAGCGCGGTCCGCCCCACGAGGCCGGGCAGGTCGAGCCCCGCCGGCCCGGCCAGCTCGAGCACGGCCGCGACGCGCGCGTCGGGGTCGCCGCGGGCGAGCACCTCGAGCTGCCGCGTCGCCTCGGGACGCCCGCGGCGGCGCCGCGGGGCGGCCACGGCGAGGACGCGCCCGCCGCCGACGGTCTTGCCGCGCCCCTCGAGCACCGCGAAGCCGCGCAGGATGAAGCGCTGGCCCGGGAGCGCCGCGACCGGCGCCCCGAGGCGGAGCTGCGCGAAGGCGGTCTCGCCGGGGCGGAGCTCGGCGCGATCGAGGAGCGCGACGGCGGCCGGCACCTGCGCGGTGCCCACGTGGAGGAGGAGCTTCGCGCGGTGCTTGAGCGGGCGCGGCGCGGCGGCGAGGAGCGTCACCTCGGCGTCGAGGATCGAGGACGGCGGCACGACGCCGGCGTGCACGAGCGCCTGGCCCCGCGCGACCGCGGTGGGCTCGATGCCGGGGAGGTTCACCGCCGTGCGCTGGCCGGCGAGCGCGCGCGGGGCGGCCTTGCCGTGCACCTGCACGCTCCGGACGCGGAGGGGCGGCGCCCCCGGCGGCGACGGCAGGAGCGCCGCCTCGTCACCCTCGGCGATCTGCCCCGAGAGCAGCGTCCCGGTGACCACCGTCCCGAACCCCTTCATGGAGAAGGCGCGGTCGATGGGCAGGAACACCGGCCCGTCCGCCGGCCGCTCCGTCACCTCGCCCGCGAGCCGGGCGATCTCGGCGCGGAGCTCGTCCAGCCCCTCGCCCGTGGCGGAGGACACCGGCAGCACCGCGGCGCCCTCCAGGAACGTCCCCTTCGTCGCCTCGCGGATGTCCTGCTCGAGGAGCGGCAACCAGTCGGCGCCCAGCCCGGGCAGGAGATCCGACTTCGTCACCGCCACGAGCCCGCGCGGCACGCCCAGGAGGCGGCAGATGTCGAGGTGCTCGCGGGTCTGGGGCATGACGCCCTCGTCCGCGGCGACGACCAGCACGACGAGGTCGATCCCGCCCGCGCCGGCCGCCATCGCCCGGACGAACCGCTCGTGGCCGGGGACGTCGACGACGCCGGCCACGGTGCCGTCGGGCAGCGCGAGGTGCGCGAACCCGAGCTCGATGGTGATGCCGCGCCGCTTCTCCTCGCGCAGCCGGTCCGGATCGATCCCGGTGAGTGCGCGCACGAGCGAGCTCTTGCCGTGATCGATGTGTCCGGCGGTGCCGACGACGACGCGCTTCATGTGCTCCCCCGGGACGGCCCGCAGGCCCCCCCGAACCTCCGCCTCATGGCGCCCGGCGCAGGCAGGCAGCGTGCGTCGCGGCAGGCTCCGTGCGCGCGGGGGGCGCCGTCAAACCCCGACCTCGCCCGGATCGACGCCGCCCGCCTCGCCGCCGTCGAGCTGGTAGTCCCAGCCGAACAGGACGAGCTCGTCCGTCTCGAGGAAGGAGAAGTCGGGCCGCGCCCCGTCGGGCCGGACGACGAGCACGGCGGTGCGCACCTCGCGCGCGCCCGCCTTGCGGGTCACCGCGCGCGCCTTCGCGAGCGTGGCGCCGCTCGCCGCGACGTCGTCCACGACGAGGACCTTCTTGCGCGAGAGATCGGGCAGCTCGACCACGGGCTCCGGCAGCGGCGCGGCGTCGCGCCGGCGCTTCTCGATGCGCACCGGGTAGAAGTCCACGCCCAGCGCGGCGGCGAGCGCTCCGCCCACGAACACGCCGCCCTTGGCGACGCCGACGACCACGTCCGGCTCGTACCGCGCGGCGATCCGCTGCGCGAGGCTCCGCGCGACCTCGCCGAAGGCGGCCCAGCCGATCTCGCGCACCGCCTTCTTGGGCGCGCGCTTCATGCGCGCCGGCGCGGCGAGGCGGTCCATGGCGAAGCCGTCGGCGACCCCCATGCCGAGCGGGTGGTCGACGATCGGGGCGCTGCGCTTCGCCTTGCGCGCCACCGCGCCGCGGCGGGGCTTTCCGGCGGCGCGGGCGGGCTTCGCGGAGCGGCGCTTCGCGGGGGCGGCGGTCTTCCTCTTCTTCGAGGTCGGGATGGCGGTCCTCCGGGAGAGGGGGCCGTTCGTCCGGCCCGGCAGGGGAGCAGAATCTACCACAGCCGTGCTCACCCGCTCGCCTCGCGCTCCCCCAGCCGGCGCGCGATGTCACGGAGCGCCGCCTCGTCCACGACGTACCGCGAGCGGCAGAACTCGCAGGTGATCACGGCCTGCTTCTCGGTGGCGAGCACCTCGAGGACGCCCTCGCGACCGAGCGCGGAGACCGCCGAGCGCGCCCGGGCGTCGCTGCAGCCGCACCGGTACGCCACCTCGCCGTCGGCGAGCAGCTCGAAACCCTGGCCGCCCACCTCCCTGAGGATGTCCTGGGCTGGGGCGCCGCGGGAGAGGGCCGCCGGGAGCGCGCCTCCGAGGAGTCGGGCGCGCGCCGCCTCGATCGCCGCGTCGTCGCCGTCCGGCAGGCGCTGCAGGAGCACCCCGGCGACCTCGCCGAGCGGCTCGCCCTCGCGCGGTACGACGGCGACGTCGAGGGCGGTCTCAACCTGCTCGCTCGCCGCGAACCAGCGGCGCAGGTCCTCCGGCAGGTCGAAGGTGACCAGCTCGACGGCGCTGCGGTAGTGCTGGCCGTCGCCGAGCTGCCGCAGGACCGAGAGGAAGCCCGAGCCCCCGAGCGCCGCGCGCGCGCCGCGCGCCGGATCGCCCGGGAAGTTCACGGCGGGTCGCCGGACGTAGCCGCGCACGTTCCCGTCGTGATCGGCGTCCACGAACAGGCCCGAGAGCGGACCGTCGCACTCGAGCTGCAGGTTCACGCGCCCCTTCTCCTTCTGCAGCGCGCCGAGCAGGGCCCCGCCGGTGAGCGCCTGCGCGAACAGGTGGGCGCTCGTCGGGTAGAGGCCGTGGAGCATGCGGGCCATCCGGGCGGTGTCGCCCACGCGGACGAACACCGCGCGTAGGCCGTGCTCGGGGAAGAGGCCGCGGCAGAGACGATCGGACATCCGGGTCATTCTGTCCGGATGCGTGGCGCGGCGCCACCCGCGCGCACCGCGAGGAAGCCCGCCGGCGCGCGCCCGTCGCGGCCCGTCAGCGCGGCAGGGTCGCGACGAGCGCGAGGCCGAGCTGGACGGCAGGCGGCTTCTCGCCCGCCGCCTCGCCGATGAGCTCGACGCCCGCCTTTCCGGCGGAGGGCAGCCGCTGGCCCTCGTGCAGGCAGCCCACGTCGCCGCGGTAGACCGGCGGTCCGCGCCCGCGCGAGAGATCGAACGAGCAGCTCCCGTACCGTCCCTTGAGCTTCTTCGGGTCGATGGAGATCCGCACGCGCTGCCCGTAGAACAGCCCCTCGACGTCCGTCTTGCCGCTCTTCTGCTTGAAGGTGAGGTTCACCTGGGGACCGGAGAGCCGCGACTCGCCGCCCACGAGGTTCACGTCCTGTCCGGCGATGTCGCCCGCCCAGCTGCCGTCCTCCCGGCGCGTCAGGTTCACGTCCGGTCCGACGATGCGGGTGTCGTCGAACGAGGCCCCGCTGCCCATGCCGCCGGTCGAGTAGAAGCGGACCTCGCCCTGGGGCTGGAAGGCGGGCTCCTGCGCGAGGGCACGCGACGCGAAGAGCGCGCCGGCGAGCAGCAGGGTCGACGAGAGGGTGCGCATGCCGTGACCCATAGCAGAGCGCGATCCGCCTACGCCACGACGCTGCGGATGGTATCCCTGAGGGACGCCGAGGGGCTCCAGCCGGCCTCCCGCACGAAGCGGGAGCCGTCCACGACGCAGAGGTACTGGATGTGATCCACCTCCTCCGGCGGGAAGCTCGTGAGCCGCGCCTCGAACGCGCGCCGGAGCAGCGACCGGACCACGAGGTGCGGCACCGGGATGGGGTGACGGCCGAGCTGGTGCAGGATCGCGGAGAGCGGGAGCTGTCCGGGCCCGGTCACGTTGAAGACGCCGCGCAGGCCGGGCCGGAGCGCGAGCGCGAGCGCGCGGCACACGTCCTGCTCGTGGATGATCTGCACCATCGGATCGAAGCCGAGGACCGTGACGGGCCGCGCGAGGCGGAGGTAGTTCGACGGCGCGTTGCGCACCGTCGGCCCGACGATGTTCACCGGGCGCAGGAGGACGGTCTCGAGCTCGGGGTGCTTCCACATGAACGACTGCGCGTACATGTCGAGCTCGACGAGATCGCGCATCTCGCTGAAGCGCTCCCCCGCCATGAGCGGCGTCTCCTCGGGGAGGAAGTTCGAGTTGTCGGGGCGCGGCCCGTAGACGTTCGCCGAGGAGAGCACCACGGCCTTCTTCACGCCGTGGCGGGCGCAAAGATCCAGGATCTTGTGCGTGCCGAGGACGTTGAACGAGTGGGTCTCGCTCCGCAGCTCGCGGGGGTCGTGCATGATCCCGAGGTGGATGAGCGCCTCGGGCCGGTGGCGCCGGAACACCTCCTCGACCCGCGCCTTGCGGATGTCGAGCTGGTGGTGGGCGAGGTCCTTGGGCTTCCCCGCGAACGGGCGCCGGTCGAGGCCCACGACGCGCGTCTCGGTGTGCAGGAGCTTCGCCAGCGCGCGGCCGAGGTTTCCGGAGATCCCGGTCACGAGGACCGTGCGCGGCATGCCGGGGAAGGTGATGGGCTCGGTGCGGGGCGCCACGGGGGCTCCTACCAGAACACGTGCTTGCGCTCGGCGAGGCCGCGCTCGAGCAGCGCGGCCACCGCCGCCTGCACCTCCGCCACCTTGCGCTCGAGCTCGGCGTCGTCCTCGTCCGGCGAGCCCGTGAAGCGGAGCGGCTCGCCGAAGTGGAGGTGGTAGCGCGCGGGGAGGGGGAAGGGGAGGAGGGTGGGGGTGATGGGAAAGGCGGGGAAGGAGAGGAGGCGCGCGAGCGGCTTCAGGTCGAGCAGCGCCGGCGCCTGCTCCTCCGCGCCGACCACGCCGACCGGCACGATGGGGGCGCCCGACTCGAGCGCGAGCCGCATGAACCCCGGGCCGAAGCGGCGGAGCTGGTAGCGCTCCCTGAACGGCTTGTTGAGGCCGCGCACCCCCTCGGGGAAGACGAGGATCGCCTCGTCCGCGGCGAGGAGCCTCCGGCAGTTCTCGGGCGTGCCGACGATCTGCCCGCAGCGCGCCATGAAGGTCGAGACGAACGGGAGGGTCGGCACCCACCGCTCGACGAGCGCGCGCACGACGCGCGGCGGGTCCTTCTCGACGAGGAGCGCGACCTCGATCATCGCCGCGTCGAACGGGAGCTGGCCCGAGTGGTTCGACACGAGGAGGACGCGCCCCTCCGCCGGGACGTTGTCGACGCCGTGGAGCTCCACCCGGAAGTACTTGCGGTAGAGCCAGGTGAGCGGGGCGACCGCTGCGACGGCGAAGTCGAGGTCGAAGCCGTAGGGATCGACCCCGAACTCGTTGGCGGGCGCGGTGATCTTGTCGAGCCGGGCGCGGGTGCCGGGGCCGCCGAGCTCGTACGTCCACGCCTTGAGCCGCGCGCGCACGGCGTCCGACAGCTCCGACATTCCCTCCGTTTATCACGGGCCTGCTTCCTTGAAGGGGCCGCGGACCGGGTGCTACCTTCCGTGACCCCGAGGGCTCTCTCGCCTGCCCGCCGGAGACGTCCTGCACCGGAGGAACGCGACATGAGGGTCGGCTGCCCCCACTGCCACGCCGCCTACAACATCGACGACCGGCGTATCCCCGCGTCCGGCCTGAACGTCCGGTGCCCGAAGTGCCGCGAGACGTTCCCGGTCCGCCCCGCCGACGCGGACGGCGCGGGCCGGCGGGCGGGGGACGAGCCGGTGCCGCTCCCCGGGAAGACCGAGGGCGCCGTCCCGCTCGCGCCGCCCGCCTCCGCGGGCGTCCCGCTCCCGCCCCCCCCGAGCGCCGGGGTCCCGCTCCCGGCACCGCGCTCCGTGGCGGCAGGGGTGCCGCTCCCGCCCCCGGCGCTGCCTGCACCGGACAGCGTCCCGCTCCCGCCGCCGATCCCCGCCGCGCCGCGGCAAAACGATCCACTCGCGCCGCCTTCGACGCCCGGCGCCGATCCGTTCGGAGCCGACGTCCCCGACGCCACCGCGGACGCGGTGGAGGCGACGCCCGACGGCGGCGCGCTCGGGTTCGGCGAGGTCGAGCTCGGCGCCGGGCGGCCCGCCGCCCCGCCGCCTCCCTCGCTCGACGACACCGATCCGTTCGCCCCCGCGCCGGGGGCCTCGCCCTTCGGCGCGGCCTCGCCCGCCGCGGCCGATCCGTTCGGCGCGCCGGCGCCTGCCGCGCCGGAGGCGCCCCCGGCCCATCCGCCCGCCGCGGGCGGCGAGAACCTCGAGATGCTCTTCGGGGAGGGCGCCGCCGCGCCGGCTCCGGGCGGCGCCCGCTACCGCGTGCGCATCCGCTCCGGCAAGGTCGTGGGCCCGTTCGACGAGCGGCGCGTCCTCGAGCTCCTCTCGCGCGGCGATCTCACCGGCAAGGAGGAGGCATGCAAGGACGGAGAGGACGCGTGGGCTCCGCTCGGCGACGTGGAGGCGTTCTCGAAGGCGGTCGCCGGGGGCGCGCGGCGCCGCGGGTCGCCGAGGCTCGGGCGCGGCGCCGGCCGGCCGCGCGCGGCCGG
>NZ_JALCYX010000001.1:215607-228388 GCF_022690695.1 Anaeromyxobacter sp. SG17 | reverse complement strand
CGGCCTCGAGGGCCAGCGCCGCGACCTCGGCGGCGCCGGGGGTGGAGGCGGTGAGCGCGTCCTCCCCCTCCGGCGCGACGACGCGCGTGCGACCCGCGCCGGCGCCCTCGAGCCGGACGCCGGCGGGCAGGTCGATGCCGCCGCGGTGCTCGCCGGCGGCGAGCCGCACCACGTCGCCCGGGCGGGCCCGCGCGAGCGCGGCGGCGAGATCGGCGCCGGCCGGGACGTCGAGGGTCGCCGCGAGCGCGAGCGGGAGGGTGACCGCCAGGAACGCGGACATCGGGACTCCATGTGAAGGCGGGGGGATTTGACCCCGCGTGCCCCTCATTGATACACGAGAGCGTCATCCGCCGCGCCCCGGTGGAGCAAGGTCCTCGGGGGAGGGTGTGGGAACCGGGCGCCCCGCGCGCAGCTCGCGGGGCGCTCGCTTTTTGGCTCCGTCAGCGGCGGGCCGCGGGGTGGCCGAAGCCGGCGCCCGACGCGGGGACGACCCCGAGCCACGCGAGCGGATCCGACGGCTCGCCGCCGCGCCAGACCTCGAAGTGCAGGTGCGGTCCGGTCGCGCGGCCAGTCCGGCCGACCACGCCGAGCGGTCCCCCCGGCTCGACCGCGTCGCCCGGCGCGCACAGCAGGGCGGCGAGGTGGCCGTAGCGCGTCGTGAGCCCGCCGGCGTGGTGGACCTCCACCATGAGGCCGTAGCCGCCCATCCACCCGGCGCGCACCACGAACCCCTTCGCCGCGGCGGCGACGACGCGGCCGGCGTCGGCGGCGAGATCGACGCCGAAGTGCATCCGGCGCTGGCCGTCCAGGGGGTGCGTGCGCATCCCGAAGACGCTCGAGATGCCGGCCTGCTCCACCGGCCAGCGCAGGAGCGGCGGCCTCGTGCGCGCGAAGAGGCCGAGGCCGAGCGCGCGGGCGGTGGCGATGCGGGTGCCGAAGCGCGCCGCACGCGAGGCCACCAGCGCGGCGAGGTCTCGGGGCGGCGGGCCGTAGTGGCGCACGTCGTAGTCCCACTCCGCCTCGACGGTGACGCGCGCGCGCACGAGCTCGAGGAGCGGCGTCTGGGGCAGCGCCCGGCCGAGGTACGCGTCGAGCTCCGCCACGAGCCCCCGCCACGCGCGGTCCGCGTCCTCGGGGAAGCCGCGGCCCGCGGGGCGCGTCGCGCGGCGATCGCGCGCCTGGGCTGCGAAGCGGAGCAGCGTGCCGTCGATGGGCGGACCCTCGGGCGCCTCGCTCGCGATGGACTCGGGCGCGGGGACGTCCACGGGCGGCGGGGGCGGCTCCTCCGGCTCCTGCGCGCTCCCGGCGTCGTCGCCCCCCGGCCGGCCGGCCGTGAAGCCTGCGTCCGCGAACGTCATCTTCCGCGCGGGCGCGCGGCCACATGCGAGCGCGGCGGCGACGAGGGCGATCGCGAGGGCGCGGAGCACGCGCCGCGGATGCTACCACGCGCCCTCCCGCGCCTCGCCTTCGCGGCCCGTCACGCGCCGCGCAGCACGCGGCCGATGCGGACGAGCGCCTCGTCCACGTCGGCGCGCGAGACGTCCATGTGCGTGACGAGGCGCAGCAGGTCGGGCCGCGAGCCCTCCGGGTTCGCGAGGACGCCCTCGCGCGCGAGGCGCGCGGAGAGCTCGGCGGCGCTCCGGCCGGTGAACGCGACGAAGACGAGGTTCGTCTCGACCGGCAGGGGCAGGAGCCCGCCGAGCTCCGTGAGGCCGTCCGCGAGGTGGCGGGCGTTCGCGTGATCCTCGGGGAGCCGCGCGCGGTGGTGGCGGAGCGCGTGCAGCCCGGCCGCGGCGAGGATCCCGGCCTGGCGCATCCCGCCGCCGAGCCGCTTCCGCAGCCGGCGCGCCTCGGCGACGAGCTCGCGCGCGCCGGCCACGAGTGACCCCGCGGGCGCACCGAGCCCCTTCGAGAGGCACACCGAGACGGTGGTCGCCTCGCGCGCGTAGTCCGCCGGCGCGACCCCGGTCGCGGCGCACGCGTTCCACAGACGCGCGCCGTCGAGGTGCAGGGAGAGCCCGCCCGCGCGGGCGAGCTCGCCGAGGGCGCGCACGCGCTCGAGCGGGTAGATCGCGCCGCCGCCGCGGTTGTGCGTGTTCTCGAGGGCGACGACGCGGGTGCGGGGGTAGACGTCGCCGGCGGGCCGGATCGCCGCCTCGACCGCGGCCGGCTCGAGGAGCCCGCGCTCCGCCGCGATCGTCCGCGCCTGGACGCCCCACAGCGCCGCGAGCGCGCCGCTCTCGAACGAGATGCAGTGGGCGCCCGCGTCGCAGACGATCTCGTCGCCGGGCCGGGTGAGGACGCCGAGCGAGACCTGGTTCGCCATCGTCCCGGAGGGGACGAAGAGCGCCGCCTCCTTGCCGAGGAGCCCCGCGACCTCCTCCTGGAGGAGGTTCACGGTGGGATCCTCGCCGTAGACGTCGTCGCCGACGTCGGCGCGGGCCATCGCCTCGCGCATGGCGGGGGTCGGCCGGGTGACGGTGTCGGACCGGAGATCGATGGGGGTCATGGGCAGGGGAGCCTAACTCCGGCGCCGCGAGGAGGCGGGATTTTCGGGATCGCGTTCCGGCTCACCGCACCCCGAGCGCTCGGTGGAGGCGGGAGCGCGCCCGGCCAGGCGGGCGACGCGCCGGAACCAGACGGGCTCGTGCTGGAAGCCCGGAGGCGGCTCATCCAGCGCCGTGGGCCACGCCTCGCCCGGTGCCGGCGCGGCGCCGCGACCATCGCGGGCGGTGCTAGCATCCGCGCGCGATGCCGACACCCACGAGGAGGCGGCCCCCTGCCGCCGGGAAGCGCGCCCGCGCGGTGGAGATCGTCGACCGGCTGGCCCGCGCCATGCCGGACGTGCGCATCGCGCTCGAGTTCGGGAACGACCTCGAGCTGCTCGTCTCGGTGATCCTGTCGGCGCAGAGCACAGACGCAGGCGTGAACCGCGCGACGCCCGCGCTCTTCGCGCGCTACCGCACCGCGCCGGACTACGCCGCCGCCGCGCCCGAGGAGCTCTGGCCGTTCATCCGCAGCCTCGGGCTCTACCGCAACAAGGCGAAGGCGATCGTCGCCGCGATGGCGGCCATCGCCGCCGAGCACGGCGGGCGCGTGCCGCGAACGCGCGAGGCGCTCGAGGCGCTGCCGGGCGTCGGGCGCAAGACCGCGGGCGTCGTGCTCGTGCACCTCGGCGCCGCGCACGCGTTCCCGGTGGACACGCACGTCGGCCGCGTGGCGCGGAGGCTCGGGCTCACCCGCCAGGCGGACCCGTCCAAGGTGGAGCAGGACCTCATGGCGCTCGTGCCGGAGGAGCGCTGGGGCGAGGCGCACCAGCTCTTCGTGTGGCACGGGCGGCGGACCTGCGACGCGCGGCGGCCGGCGTGCTCGCGCTGTCCGGTCGAGGAGCTGTGCCCGAAGCGCGGGGTGCCGGTGGCGATGCGCAGGTGACGCCGGTGGGCCAGCGACCTCGCCCGTGCGGTCACCGCCCGTGCTCGGGCGCGTCCTCCGCGAGGATCCGGTAGAGGGCGCGGCGCGCGTCCTGGAGCACCTTGCGCGCCTCGGCGACGTGGGCGGGAGTTCCGGCGTGGGCCACCTGCGCCGCGGCCACGCCGACCTGATGGGCGAGGCCCAGGAGCTCGGGGAGATCCTCGCCGGCGGCGGCGCGGGCGGCCTCCCACGGCGCCGCGACGTCCTCGGCGTGCTCCTTCACGTACGCCCGGCCGTGCTCCGTGAGCTGGAAGACGCGACCTCCGCCGCTCTCCTCCGCCTTCACGAGGTCCTCGTCCTGGAGCAGCTGGAGCGCCGGGTAAACGGAGCCCGGGCTCGGACGCCACACCCCGCCGCTGCGCTGCTCCAGCTCCTGCATGATCTGGTAGCCGTTGCGGGGCTGCTCCGAGAGGAGCGCGAGGATGGCGGCGCGCACGTCGCCGCGCCGGGTCTTCCGGCCGCGGAAGAAGAAGGACCAGGGGTTCCCGCCGAACGGATTCCCGCCCCACGGGTTGTCGCCGCCGCCCGGCCCCGGGCCGTCGCCGCCGTGCCCGTGATGGCCGCCGCGATGGCGGTGGTGCCGGCCGCGGCCTCCGCCGGCGAAGCAGGACTCGGGATCGTGGTGGAACCGCCGAAACGACCATGGACCGAACATGAGCGCCTCCATTCGAGCGACAGCTCGTCGTGTGTCGTCGATATATCGGAGACATTCGGCAGCCGTCAAGCCCCGCTGGTGCGACGAGCTCGAGGGCCAGGTTCGAGCGGGCGGCGGTCCCCGCCCGCTCGTCCGCCGCACCGCCGCGCGGGGGCTCGCGTTGCCGCCACCCATCTCGCGTGTTACACGGGTCTCGCTGGAGCCGCTCGGGCGAACGCGTCGGCCTCGCAGGAACGGGGGCCGCCGAGGAAAGTCCGAGCACCACAGGGCAGGGTGCCGGTTAACGACCGGTCGGGGCGACCCGCAGGAAAGTGCCACAGAGAACAGACCGCCGAACGGCGCCGCGAGGCGTGCGTGGCAAGGGTGAAACGGTGCGGTAAGAGCGCACCGCGCGCCGGGTGACCGGCGCGGCACGGCAAACCCCACCCGGTGCAAGGGCAAATAGGGAGGCGACTGGCCCGGTCTTCGCCTCCGGGTATGGCCCGCTTGAGGCGCGCGGCAACGCGCGTCCTAGAGGAATGTTCGCCGCCGCGGGGAGACCCGCGGGACAGAACTCGGCTTACAGGGCGGCTCCGGCATTTTCTTTTCCGATGGACGGCGTCGAGGACGGGGGATCTGCCGGATGCTCCGGCGGCCCCTCCCGTAGAGCCTCGGCGGCCATTCGTTCCCACACGCGCAGCCCGCGCTCGACCTTCATTCCGAGCGCTCGCTCGAAGCCTCGGGCGCGCGCGTACCCGAAATGACCAGGGGCGTGACGGCGCCCGCGGTGAGGGTGCGGCTCCGGGCGCATGCTCGCTCGCGCGCCCAGGCGCGAGCCGTGCAGCTCTTTCTCAGTCCCAGCTGAAAAATAACGAGCGACCGAGCTGCGTGTGGGCATCGGGCTGCCAAGTGCGCTCCAGTAGGCAAACGGGGGCATACGGATCACCGGCCCCTTCCTCTGCTCACCGTTGACTACCTGTCCGCAGGAAATGCGGTCGGTGGGCCTCCCGTTCTCGCCGCGGAACCAGGAACGGAAGGAGCCCACACTGATTCGCAAGGAACGCCTCACCGCAGCGCTCTCCCTCGCCTCGCTCATCTCGCTCGCCACGGCCTGCGGCGGTGGCGGTGGCGGCGCCCCCTCGTCGTGCGGCGGCACCGCTGCCCCGTGCGAGACCACCGCGGCCGCCGACGCCGGCGCTCCTGGCGACGGCCGCGCTCAGAGCGCGGTCACGAAGTTTCGCGGCGACGACTCGCCGATGCCGTCGTTCGGAGGCTGGGCCCGCGGCGGGTTGCCGGCCGAGGCGGTCGCGCGGGCGGGCTTCGAGTGGTTCGAGACCGGCTACCCGGGCGACACGCAGACGAACGAGATCCTCGCGAACGCGGGGGTGCGCCCGTTCGCGTACGTCAACCTGGCCGAGCTGGACGGACAGCTGCGCGCCGCGTCCGGCTACAGCGGCGACATCCTGCGGACGAACGGCGACTGGGGACTGGAGCTCGTCGACGTGACGCATCCCTCGTGGCAGGACTGGCTCGTCCGGCGTTCGGACGAGGCGTATCGCACGGGCTCGCGCGGCATCAAGTGGGACGCGGCCACCCCCGACGTGCCGCCCGGCAAGACGCGCGCGGACGTGAACGACGCCATCGCCTCGGTGATGCAGCGGATCCTCGACCAGCATCCGGACATGAAGTTCATCTTCAACCAGGGGTTCGAGTTCGCGCTCGCGTATCCGCAGTACGTCCACGGGATGGAGACCGAGGGCCTCTTCTCCACCTCGAGCTACCCCGCCGCGTATCTCCGGCCGTGGGAGGACCCGTGGTACTGGGGGCCGCAGTTCCAGCAGATGAAGGCGCTGAAGGAGCGCGGCGTCCCGGTCTTCGTCGCGGAGTACGCCGATCCGTCCAGCGACCGGGCGCGCGAGCTGTACGACGCCATCTCGGCGCAGGGCTTCGTCCCGTACATCACGAGCGAGTCCTGGGACATCCGCGGCTGGGGCTACAACGTGAAGCCGGGCTGGTGAGCCGCGGCGCCGGCTCGCCGGCGGAGCCGGACGGCCTGCGCCAGGACGCCGCGTTTCACGCGGGCCCGCCGAGGGGTACGCTCGCCGCGTGAGCGCCCCTTTCACTGCCGGCGTCGTCGTGCTTCGCCCCTGCGGCGGGAGCGTCGCGTGACCGAGGACGGCGAGCCGCGCGGGCCGATCTGGGTCCTGTTCGTCATCGTGATCGCCCTGGGCATCTGGTACGCCTCGCATCCGGGCGAGCCGCCCGAGCGCGAGGAGGCGCAGCGGCTCGCCCACGAGAGCGCGTCTCCGTGACCGGCGGGGCGCGCGCCGCCGTTGCGTACAGGCTACGGACCCGCGCGCGCGGAGCGCGACGGCGAAGTCCGCGCGAGGAGCATCATCCCGTACTGGTCGGGGTTGAAGGGCGAGCCGCCGACGACCGTCAGGGGAGCGTAGTTCTGGCGGAGCCACTGCAAGGTGTCGCCCGCGTAATCGATCCCGAAGGTCCGGGCGCCATGCTCCGACGCGTCGCGCGACACGACGAGCACGAGGTCCGGCGGAGCGTGGCGTAGCGCCTCGAGCATCGCCGCCTCCCCGAAAGCGGCGATCGCGTCCGGCAGGTACGTCAGGTACGGCGACGGGCTGCTGTGATGGGTGAGGAAGTTGATCATCACGCCCTCGGGGATCACCGCGAGCGTGTCGCCGGGGGCGGCGCGTTGCTCGATCCGCCGCACCATCTCGGCCACGAAGCGGCCGCGGTCGTCCGCGACGAAGGCGCTCGCGCCCGTGCCGACCTGGACCTTCTTCGTGGCGAACAGGTTCGACGCCCGCTGGACGTACGCGAGGGCGATCACGGCGAGGAACCCCGTCGCCACGCCGCGGAACACGCCGCCACGCAGTCCTCGGCTCTCGAGGAGCTTCGGGGCTGACCACGTGAACCAGACGATCGCGAGCAGCGACGCCGGCATCGCGAGGGCGAACCCGTAGTGGATGATGCGGGCGTTCAGGAGCATCTTCCCGAGCAGCGCGAGCGCGAACGTCGCGAGCGCGAACCCGAGCGATGACGCGCTCGTCCGCGCCTCGCCGGGTGGCCCCCTGAACGCCCGCCAGGCGTAAGCGGCGGCGCCGAAGAGGACGAACAGCGGCAACGGCCGGGCGACGTCTAACCAGTGCCACGGCGGCACGAGCGAGGTGAGCCCGGCGACGGTGAGCGCGAACGCGCCGACGCTCCACACGAAGGATGACAGGCGCAGCCGGTGAGCCGCCAGCGCCGCGGCCACCCCGAGCCCGGCGACGAGCACGTACCCACCGGCCCAGCGCGCGAGGGCAGCGAGGTTCACGGCGGGCGCGTCGAGCCCGACGCCTGCGAGATAGAAGGGGGTCTTCGTGAGCGGCGTCGCCATGAGGGCCCATGGCGCGAGCGTCACGTGCAGCGCGTCCCGCGCGGGCAGCTTCAGCAGCAGCAGCGCAAACGCGACCACGGGCGGAACGCACGCAGCGCCGAGCAGCACGGCGAGCGCAGGAAAGGCTCGGCGGGTGCTCCGGACTTCTCTCGCGAACGCCAGCCAGCTGACGCCCACCGCGGCCACGCACGCGACGAAGAGCTCGGGCTTGGTCAGGAAGGCGAGCCCGACCGCGATCCCCGCGGCGCCGAGGTGGCGCCGATCCCCTCCCGTCGCGAACCGGTGGAACAGCCAGATCGCGAGGAGCGACAGCATGAGCCCGTGCGTCACGCCGTGCGAGTACGGCGTCACGTAGTTGTAGTTGCCGATCCCGACGTACTGGCCGAACCCGAAGATCGACAGGAACGCGACGCACGCGAGGGTCGCGGTGGAGCCATCCGAGAGGGCGCGGATCAGCGAGTAGAGCAGCCACGTCAACAGCGCGAGCAGCAGGAGATTGAACACGACGAGCGCGCGAAGCTCGGGGCCGAAGATCCGGAAGACGGCGGCATTCACATAAGGTGGAAGGGGACCGGTCGCGCCCCACTGGATGTCCCGGCCGAGCGCCTGCCCCTCGCTGAGCCGCCACGCCGCGTAGAGCTCGTGGCCGAAGTCCACGAGGACGTCCGGCCACTTTCCCCAGCTGAGCGCCAGCATCCCGAGGAAAGTGGCCGCGATGGTCGCGCCCGGTGCCCAGCGGAGGAGCACGCGCCCGATGCCCGAGTTCATGGCGGCGGACTATAGCCCACGGGAATGGGGAGGTCCTCAGCTCGGCGTCCTCAGCTTCCGGTAGAGCGTGGAGCGCCCCACCCCGAGCCGCTTCGCGGCCTCGTTCACGTTGCCGCCGCACTCGCCGATGACGCGCCGGATCACCGCCGTCTCCTGGGCCTCGCGCGCGCTGCGGAGATCGGCGTCCGGCGGCGCCTCCGGGAGCTGGAACAGCTCCGGGAGCACGGCGCGGAGCTCGTCCGGGCCGACGCGCTCGGGCGCCGCGGCCCGGTGCGCGTAGAGCACCGCCACGCGCTCGAGCACGTTCTCGAGCTCGCGGACGTTGCCCGGCCAGGCGTAGCCCTCGAGCCACGGGAGGAGCAGCGCCAGCGCCCGCGGCAGCACGTCCGGCACGCCGTGGCGGGCGAGCCCGTCGCGCAGGAGCGCCTCCGCGATGGGCGCGACGTCGTCCTTCCGGGCTCGCAAGGGCGGCATGGGGATGGGGAGGATGTTGAGGCGGTAGTAGAGGTCCTCGCGGAACGCTCCCCGGCCGATCTCGCGCTTCAGATCCCGGTTCGTCGCGGCGACGACGCGGACGTCGATGGGGGTCGGGTCGTTGCTGCCGAGCCGCAGCACCTGGCGCTCCTGGAGCACGCGCAGGAGGCGGGTCTGCAGCGTGATGGGCACGTCGCCGACCTCGTCGAGGAAGATCGTCCCGGTGTGGGCGGCCTCGAACAGCCCCGCCCGCCCCCCGCGGCGAGAGCCGGTGAAGGCGCCCTCCTCGTAGCCGAACAGCTCCGACTCGAGCAGCGCCTCGGGGAAGGCGGCGCAGTTGATCGCGACGAACGGGTGGTCGCGCCGGCGGCCCGCGTTGTGGATCCCCTGCGCGACCATCTCCTTCCCGGTGCCGCTCTCGCCGGTGATGAGCACGGTCCCCTCCGTGCCGGCGTACTGCTCGGCGAGCGCCCTCACCGTGCGGATGGCGGCCGAGGTCCCGACGATCCCGGCGAGCTCGTAGCGGGCGATGAAGCGCCGCGGGCGGAGCTCGGAGCGGAGATCGCGATCGACGCGCAGGAGCGTCCTCGAGTCCTGGCAGGTGAGCACCGCGCCCGAGAGCACGCCGCGCTCGCGCACGGGGATGCGGCTCACGACCAGGCTGCGCGCGCCGAGCTTCTGGAAGGAGCGGAGCTCGGCCGCGCCCGTCTCGAGGACCCGGGAGAGGGAGAGCTCGGGCGCGACGCTCGAGAGGCGCTTGCCCAGGAGCTCCGCGCCGCTCACCGCGAGCAGCCGCTCGAAGCCGGGGTTCACGATCGCGATGCGCTCGCTCGCGTCCACCGCGACGACGGCCTCGTCGATGTGATCGATGACGGCCGCGAGCTGCTCGCGCCGCCGGCGCTCCGCGCGCGCGACCTGGGCCATCTCGATCGCGCGCTCGATCGTCTCGCAGACGCACTCGAGCGAGTAGAGGAGGACCGACCTGAGGCCGGCGCGCTCGGCCTCGTCGCAGGCGGGGCCGGGGCCGACCACCACCTCGAACCCGTGCGCCGCGAGCTCCGCGACCGCGGCCCGGGCCTCCTCGGGGGTGACGTAGGAGCGCTGCTCGATCTGGACCCCGCGCAGGAGGTCCTTCCAGCGCTCGAGGCCGGGGAGCACGCGGCGGTGGTTCACGATGCCCACGCGGCGGCCGAGCGTGCGCGCGTGCGCGAGCGCCTGCAGCGCGTCGGTGGTCGAGACGTCCACGAGCGCGACCGGCACCGGGGCGTGGTCGCGCAGGTAGGCGCCGTTCGAGCCCGCGGCGACGAACGCGTCCACACGCTCGTCCGCCTCGGTGAGGCTGCGCGCCGTCTCCAGCGCGCCCTCGAAGGAGAGGTCGAACACCCGCACCTCGGCGCGGTCGGCGTAGATCGGGGCGGCGCTCTCGAGCACGCGCCGCAGGCGGCTCGCGCTGAAGGCCCAGATGACCGGCTTCTCCTCGCTGCGGAAGGGCACGCGGCCTCCAGCGTCGCCGGGGTGCGCTCGCCGCGACGGAGAGCCGAATCCGGGACGCGGTGTCCCGAGAACGGTACGCGAGCGGAGGTCGCCACGCCAGCGGCGCCGCGTGCGGCGGAGGCGATCGGAGACATTCCAGGGGGTTGGAGGGAGGGGCCGAGGCATGCGCCCGATGGCGCAGCGATTGCTCTCGTATGCCCCAGGCGGCACGACAGCGAGAGGAGCCCCACCCGTGAGGATCCACGAGTACCAGGCGAAGGAGCTTCTGCGCGGCTTCGGGGTGACGGTGCTGCGAGGGAAGCTCGCGACGTCGCCGGCCGAGGCCGAGGAGGCAGCGAGCGCGCTCGCGACGCCGATCTGCGCGATCAAGGCGCAGATCCACGCGGGGGGCCGCGGCAAGGCCGGCGGCGTGAAGCTCGCGCGCTCCTCCGACGAGGCGCGCGATCACGCGGAGGCCATGCTCGGGATGGTGCTCGTCACCGCCCAGACCGGCCCCGCGGGCCAGCGGGTCCGGAAGATCTACGTGGAGGAGGGCTGCCGGATCGAGCGCGAGCTCTACCTCGGCATGACCGTCGACCGCGAGACCGGGCGCGTCACGGTCATGGCGTCCACCGAGGGTGGCGTCGAGATCGAGGAGGTCGCGCGGCTCCACCCCGAGAAGATCCTGCGCGCGGTGATCGATCCGCTCACCGGCCTCCAGGCGAACCAGGCCCGCAGCCTCGCGTTCGGCCTGGGCCTCCACGGCGAGGCCGCGGGCCGGTTCGTCCAGCTCGCCGCGGGCCTGTACCGCGCCTACGCGGCGACGGACGCCTCGCTCGTGGAGGTGAACCCCCTCGTCGTCACGGCGGAGGGCGAGCTCGTCGCGCTCGACGCCAAGCTGGAGCTCGACGACAACGCGCTCCACCGTCACCCGGACCTCGCGGCGCTCCGCGACCCCGACGAGGAGCAGGCGCGCGAGCTCGAGGCGAAGGAGCACGATCTGTCCTACGTCGCGCTCGAGGGCGACATCGCCTGCATGGTGAACGGCGCCGGGCTGGCCATGGGCACGATGGACATGATCCAGCTCGCGGGCGGCCGGCCGGCGAACTTCCTCGACGTGGGCGGCGGCGCGACCGAGGCGAAGGTGGCCGCGGCGTTCAAGATCCTGCTCGCCGACCCGGGCGTCCGGGTGGTCCTCGTCAACATCTTCGGCGGCATCATGAAGTGCGACGTCATCGCGAAGGGCATCCTCGCGGCGGCGCGGCAGGTCGGGCTCTCGGTCCCGCTCGTGGTGCGGCTCGAGGGCACCAACGTCGAGCTCGGGAAGAGCCTCCTCGCGCAGAGCGACCTCGAGATCATCCCTGCAGACGACCTCGCCGACGCGGCCCGCAAGGCGGTCGCGGCGGCGCGGGCGGCGGCGTGACACGGCACCGGGCACTCACCGAGCGGGAGGAATCGTGAGCATCTTCGTCGACAGGAACACGAAGGTCGTGGTGCAGGGGATCACGGGCGCCGCGGGCAGCTTCCACGCCGAGCAGATGCTCGGCTACGGGACGCGCGTCGTCGCCGGCGTCACGCCGGGGCGCGGCGGCACCCGGTTCGAGCAGCGCGTCCCGATCTTCGACACGGTCGCGGACGCCGTGCGCGAGACCGGCGCGAACGCGAGCGTCATCTTCGTCCCGCCGCCGTTCGCGGCGGATGCGATCATGGAGGCCGCCGGCGCGGGCGTCCCGCTCGTCACCGCCATCACCGAGGGGATCCCGGTCCTCGACATGGTGACGGTGAAGCGGTTCCTGCAGGATCGCCCCGGGGTCCGGCTCCTCGGCCCGAACTGCCCCGGCGTGATCACGCCCGGGCAATGCAAGATCGGGATCATGCCCGGCCACATCCACCGGCCCGGTCCCATCGGGATCGTCTCGCGCTCGGGCACCCTCACCTACGAGGCCGTGAAGCAGCTCACGGACCTCGGCCTCGGCCAGTCGACCGCCGTCGGCATCGGGGGCGATCCGGTCAACGGCACCGACTTCGTGGACTGCCTCTCGCGCTTCGAGGCCGACCCGGAGACCGAGGCCATCGTCCTCATCGGCGAGATCGGCGGGTCGGGCGAGGAGTGGGCCGCGCGCTACATCGGGAAGAACGTGACGAAGCCCGTCGTCGGCTTCATCGCCGGGCGGAGCGCGCCCGCCGGGCGGCGGATGGGCCACGCGGGCGCGGTGATCTCGGGCTCGAGCGGGACCGCCGCGGCCAAGATCGCGGCGCTCCGCGAGGCGGGCGTGGTCGTCTGCGAGAGCCCCGCGGGGATCGGCGAGGCGGTGCGACACGTCCTCACGCGACGAAAGACGCGGAGCGCGAAGCGCGCGAGCGCGTCGCCCGGCCCTCGGCGGGCGCGCGCGACGGCGGCAGGCCGACGCGCTGCGCGCCGCGAGCAGGATTCCCCCGACCTCTAGCGCGGAGAACCGGGGATACCGGTGGGCGACACCCGGCTCGAGCGGAGCCGGGGCCGGGTGTCGCCGCCGGGCAGTGGAGGTACGGGGCCGGGGGGGGCGCGGGGGGGGCCCCCG